>CAYGUY010000111.1:1204-8260 GCA_964353165.1 uncultured Maribacter sp. | reverse complement strand
TGATGAAACAGGCGATAGTAGATTATTTTTTAGAACGGAATTTTATTCGGTAGGACATGAAAGCACACTATTACGCTGTGATTTTCACTTCCAAGAGAATGGAAAGCGATCAAGGGTATGCAGATATGGCTATTCAAATGGAAGAGTTGGCGAGGAACCAACCTGGGTTTTTGGGCATTGAAAGCGCACAGGAAACCATTGGGATTACCGTAAGTTATTGGGAAAGTCTGGAGGCGATTGCTAGGTGGAAAAAACATACAGATCATATATTGGCGCAAACAAAAGGAAAAAGCCAATGGTATCAAAAATACAGCGTTCGCATATGCAAGGTAGAACGAGAGTATCATTTTTTCAAGGAGGAATAGAGACTCATTTGTTTTGAATTAAGTTAATGGTTGTATAAAATTTCTCTTTTGAATTGACTTATTTTAAGGGTATATTTAAGTTCTTATACTTAAATAATTATGTCAAAAAAATATATTATTTCTTTAGACCAGGGGACCACAAGTTCTAGAGCACTGCTCGTAAATAAAAAAGGGATCATCCAAGGAATGGTGCAGCAAGAGTTTAAACAGATTTTTCCAAAACCTGGCTGGGTAGAACATGACCCTAAAGAAATTCTATCCTCACAATTGGGAGTGCTGAAACAGCTTTTAGAAGAACAGCAAGTTGCCGCATCGGAAATTAAAGCTATCGGAATTACCAACCAGCGAGAGACTGCCGTGGTTTGGGACAAAAATACTGGTGAACCGGTTTATAACGCCATAGTCTGGCAGGATAAGCGTACGGCAGATATTTGTGAACATTTAAAACGAGAGGGTCTTACGGAGCATGTCAGACAGACCACGGGTCTGGTCATAGACTCCTATTTTTCCGCTACCAAGGTCAAATGGATTTTGGATAACGTTTCGGGTGCAAGAGCTAAAGCTGAAAACGGGGACCTTTTAATGGGAACGATAGACACCTGGTTGGTATGGAACATGACCGATAGGAAAAAACATATTACGGATTACACCAATGCCTCCCGGACCATGATCTATGATATAGTAGACCTTAGATGGGACAAGCGTTTATTAACAGAACTGGAAATTCCGGAACAGATGTTACCTGAGGTGAAGCCTTCGGCGCATCACTTTGGGGACTATGAGATTGAAGGAGTGAAAATACCTATTGCCGGAATTGCAGGAGATCAACAGGCCGCACTTTTTGGCCAAGCTTGCTTTAAAAGGGGAATGGCAAAGAATACGTATGGTACAGGGTGTTTTATGCTAATGAATACCGGGCAAGAACCTCAGTTTTCTAAAAACGGATTATTGACAACCATTGCCTACGGATTGGATGGCAAGGTGCATTATGCCCTAGAAGGCAGTATTTTTATTGCCGGTGCCGCAATACAGTGGCTTAGGGACGGACTAGAAATAATAAAGGATGCAAAGGAAACGGAGGCTTTGGCAGATTCCGTTCACGGGGAGAGTTCCGTATACGTGGTTCCTGCTTTTGCCGGTCTTGGTGCTCCACATTGGGACATGTATGCACGTGGTGCTATTTTTGGACTAACCCGTGATACAGGAAAGGCACATTTGGCAAAGGCTACCTTGGAATCTTTAGCCTATCAGACAAAGGATATTCTAAAGGCCATGGAGGATGATTCAGGACTGCAACTTCAAAACCTTCGGGTAGATGGTGGTGCCTGTGCTAACAATCACTTAATGCAGTTCCAGGCAGATATTCTCGATACTGAGGTACACAGACCCGAAGTGATAGAATCTACGGCCATGGGTGCTGCGTTTTTAGCGGGTATCCAAGTTGGGTTTTGGAAACAGGAAGATATTGACCAGACCAGACCAATGAATAAAATTTTCAAACCTACGTTTGATCGAGTAAAAAGAAAACGTTTGTACGCAAAATGGCAACAAGCAGTGGAACGTTCCAAAGGTTGGGAAGAAATGTGATGCCGATACAAAATGAAAGAGAATGTAAAAGCGGTACCTTGAAATAGTGCCAAAAGAATAAAAAAAAGCTATGCAAACGACTGAATTTTCAAATATAAATAGAACAAAAACCATTACAAACTTAGCTAAAACCGAGTTCGATTTGGTGGTGATCGGAGGAGGAATTACAGGTGGGGGCATTGCTTTGGATGCAGCATCAAGAGGTCTTAAAGTTGCTTTGTTAGAGAAGAACGATTTTGCTTCGGGTACCAGTAGTAAATCCACCAAATTGATACATGGCGGACTGCGCTATTTAAAACAGTTCGATTTTTGGCTGGTAAAAGAGGTGGGTTCTGAACGTGCCATAGTGCATAAATTAGCACCCCATTTAGTACTGCCCGAAAAAATGCTGTTGCCGCTTATAGAGAATGGATCTTATGGTAAGTGGCTAACTTCGGTTGGTTTAAAGGTCTATGATATTTTAGCACAAGTAACAGGAGATGATAAACGCCAAATGCTGGAAAAGAAAGAGGCTTTAAAATTGGAGCCCTTATTGCCCAAAAAGATTCTAAAAGGAGCGGGCTATTACGCGGAATACAGAACGGACGACGCACGACTTACCATAGAAAACATTAAAACCAGCTTACAATTTGGGGCAACGGCATTAAATTACGCCTCGGTCACCGATTTTTTATATACCGATGAAAAAATAGGGGGTGTCGTAGTAAAGGACCAAATTTCCGGGGATACTTTTGAAATTAAGACAAAATACGTCATCAGTGCCGCCGGACCTTGGGTAGATGAACTGAGAACGGTAAACAACTCCAAAAAAGGAAAACGCTTGCATTTGACCAAAGGCGTTCACTTGGTATTCCCATATGAAAAACTGCCTGTGAAGCAATCCGTTTATTTTGATGTGCCAGATGGTCGCATGATGTTCGCCATTCCACGTGGTAAAGTCACCTATGTAGGTACAACGGATACCAACTACAATAATGACAAAGACAAGGTACAGACCGATTTGGCGGATGCCATTTACCTCCTTTCCGCGGTAAACAATATGTTCCCTAAAATCAACTTAGGAATGGAAGATATCGTCTCCTCTTGGGCAGGTTTGCGCCCATTGATTCACGAAGAGGGAAAATCTGCCTCCGAACTTTCCCGTAAGGACGAAATATTTACTTCCGATACAGGCTTGATCAGTATCGCCGGCGGAAAGCTAACAGGTTACCGTAAAATGGCAGAGCGCGTAGTAGACCGCATTGCCAAAAAAATGGAAGAGGAACATGATTTCGAGGTAAAACCATGTACCACCCAAGATATTCCACTTTGTGGCAATGAATTCAAAAAATACAAACATGTTAAAAAGTATATCGCCGAAATATTTCACCGTATTAAAAATGATGGTTTTACAGAACACGATGCTTGGTTCTTGGTTACCAATTACGGTAAACAAACGGAACTCATATTAGAATTGTACAATGCTAGGAAGGAAAAGGACAATCCCACGAAACTGATTTTAGCAGAACTGGAGTTTGGCATTGCACACGAAATGGTACAGAATCCTATGGATTTCTTTATCCGAAGAACCGGGAGGTTATATTTTGATATTGACAGTGTGCGCACGTACATGGAGCCTGTGTTACAGGAGTTCAAATCCATTTACAAAACCGATGACGCCCAATTGCTGAAATGGAAAGAAACCCTAATGACAGAACTGGTGGAACATTCCGATTTTTCTATGGAGCGGGTTTAATCTAACTTTTCCGTTAATTCCTTAAAAAGCTTTTTAGCGTTACCATTAGTGTACAGAATCTGGTATACGGTATTGATAATAGGTGTTTTGGACTTCTTCTTTAGTTTTGCCATTAGGTCATGGGCACTTTTGGTAGCGTAGTAGCCTTCCGCTACCATGCTCATTTCCATTTGTGCACTTTTAACGGTGTAGCCTTTCCCGATCATATTCCCGAACATACGGTTACGGCTAAAGGTGGAGTAGCCTGTAACCAACAGATCACCTAAGTAGGCGGAGTTGTTGATGTTACGTTTCATTTTGTGTACTTTTTTAATGAAACGTTTCATTTCTCGTATGGCATTGCTCATCAATACACTTTGAAAGTTGTCTCCGTAGCCCAAACCGTGGGCAATTCCGGCAGCAATAGCATAGATATTTTTGAGCATCGCAGCATATTCCGTACCTATAATATCGTCGGAAATCTTGGTGTTAATATAATCGCTCTTTAACGCATTTGCTACCAGTGTTGCTTTATTTGGGTCGGCACATGCCAAGGTCAAATAGGATAGTCGTTCCAAGGCCACTTCCTCTGCATGACAAGGACCTGTTAGCACGCCAATAGATTCAAAAGGTACATCATAGGTTTTATGGAAATGTTCCCCAACGATGAGTCCAGATTCTGGAACAATGCCCTTAATCGCAGAAAAGATAATTTTACCTTCAAGAGAGGCTGTCAATTTTTGAAGTTCGGTATTCAAAAAAGCAGAAGGGATAGCAAAAATGAGTACGTCATAGTTGGTTATTGTACTGTTGATATCCGAGGACAGATCCAAAAGGGAAACCTGAAATTCTACCGAACTTAGATAGTTGGGATTATGTCTGTGTTTCTTAATATATGCAATCGCATCGGTATTGCGCATATACCAGCCCACTTTATGTCCGTTGCCCGTTAACATCTTTACAATAGCGGTTGCCCAACTTCCTCCTCCTAAAACGGCAAATGTCTTTTTGTTCTCCATGGGTTAAAAGTAAGTATTCAAAAGCATCGGTCAAACAAAAAATGTTATATGCTGATAATCAATGCGTTGTAAATTTTGGCACGCTGCTTGTTCTGTTTATGTAGAATCTTTAAAATCAATACGCATGAAAACAATAAAACTACTTTTCGGATATGTCCTAATGGCAACCTTACTAGTTTCATGCTACTCGGATGTCATCATAGAGGACCAATTTATAGAACAATCTGCCTTTAACACGGATCAAGTGTTGCAGTCTTTTGATTTGTGGTATGTAGATATTAACGAAACCCGTGGTAACGGAGAAGTTCCTTTTCTACAACGTGCTTTTACCGTTTCTTTTGATCGAGGTGTCTTATTGGCGAACAATAACATTGTTGGAATCGGAAAAACCGGTAACGGTTTAGGAATCGATGTAGGATTTTATAGCACGCTTAGGGGAGTGGTAGAAATTGACCATGATGTAGACGGATTATGGTTATTGGAGGTCTATGCTTTGAATAATAATACGATCGAGTTGCTGGACGTACGTTCCAATACATCTTATGTCCTGCGTGGATTTCAGCGAAACAGGTTTGATTACGACTTGGTATTTTATGACAATATCAACTATTTTATACAGGAATATGATGCCTGGGAAAAAGTATATACCAGCGAACAAGGTGCCTTGAACGATTTTGACGAGGAAAACTTTTTACAGTTTCTTCCAAACTTTTTTAGGTCTTCGGTAGATGTGCCTGGAACATCTTTGGGAGCCCTGCAGTGGGATTTTGAAGGTGACTACCAAGTGTTTGATGTGGCAGGGGATGCCAGTTTAAAGACCTTGACCTTGGATTATGATTTTATGGGCAGTGATTATTTTGAGCTTTACGTCATTAATGACAGTACCATAGAATTATATCATCCGGATAGTGGAACCATCTATGAGTTTAGGGGAAGAGGCTATCAGCAGTATTTGAAATCCGGAAAAGGTACCGTGGATAAGAAAAGAACAAAAGAGGCTAATCCGATTATGGATGTAAAGCGAAAAAGAAAATAAAAATAGTTTTTAGGTTGGTTGGTAAAACCCGTTTTGGAGGTAACTTGAGGACGGGTTTTTGTATTTTTAGGATAGAATACGTTGCCAACTGCACACTGTAACTGACAACTATGCTCCGGTTTGAGACATAATATACTGTAAAATTTTAGCTAAGAGATTCAGTTCCCACTATGTTTCCCCCTAAAATTGGAAGGATTCTCCCCCACGATTTTTTTAAAACTTCTATTGAAATAGGACAGGCTTTCAAATCCGCAAGAAAAGCAGGTTTCCGTAACATTTTTGCCCGACAACAAATAGCGTTTCGCCTGACTCACTCGATATTGGTTCAAAAACACAATAAAGGTTGTGCCGGTATTCTTTTTAAAATAGCGACAAAAAGCAGGTTTGGTAAGATTGCATAGGCTTGCCACTTCATCCAGGGTGATTTTATTTTCATAACGCTCATCTATAAAGGCATAAATACTGCGCAATCGCTTTTGTTCTTTTTCATTGTGTTTATTCACAAAAGGGGTTTTGTGGAGCAGCTCAAATTCCTTACTTGCAGATAAGCGTTTCAATATGTTCATTACCGCCATAAAAAAGGCAAAGGGTTCCAAAGTATGCAGTTGTTTTAAAAGTTCGCCCACCTCAATTTTTGTGGCTCCAAAGAATGCGATACCGTATTTGGACAGTTCCAACAAGCGGTCTATTTGTTTTAATTCGGGGAGGGCGTTTAGAATATCTTCCTTAAAATTAGGCTTAATGTGCAGCACTTCTTTTCTGTATGATGTAGTTACGCCATGGTCAAAATTCAGATGCGGAATGTTTGGTCCGATCAGTACTAAGTCACTTTCCTCAAATTGAGAAATATGCTCACCTACATGTCTTTTTGCGCTTGCCCCTTCAATATATACCAGCTCCAGTTCCGGATGAAAATGCCAATAAAAAAGATGGCTTAGTTTAGGATCGTGCAATAGCCTGAACGGACTCTTATTTTCCTGTGTTATGGTCTCTAAGGCAATCTTCATCTTAGGATTGTTTTGTGGTGGTGAATTTAAAATTTAGATAATACAAAACAAAATTGATATAAAATTATATATATATCAATCAAAATAATCAATAAAGTTCAAATATTTGTCAATATCAAGGAAGTATTCAGTTTTCTTATCTACTAGATTTGTCCTGTTGATAAGAACGATAACTTTAAAGTATATACCATGAATCAAAAAGAGACTAAGATTGAAATGGCCAATAAGGCCCATGAAGAAATTCCTGGAAATCCGTCTACGGCAACAAGTAGTAAACAACGATTGAACGATCGCTCCAATCAAAAACCATTACGCGTTTTAAGTGAGG
>CAYGUY010000111.1:0-1104 GCA_964353165.1 uncultured Maribacter sp. | reverse complement strand
TTTCAATGTATTCCTTGGCTGTATCGCGAATATGATTCTTGGAAATTAACGCAGCCGGAAGATAGAGACCGTTTTCAACCAGACATTTCGGATTTGGAAGATAAGATAGTGAAGGTTAAAATGAATGCTGGGGATCTATTGATTTTTAATAGTACCGAACCTCATGGTATACGCCCAAATAAATCCGAAGATAAGGTACGTATCGCACAATATATTTCCATGATGCCAGCAGAGGAGGATAATCAAGCCTTAAAGGACTGGCGTGTAAATTCTTGGAAAAATAGGGTTGCACCTGAAGGGTATGCTTTTCCTGGAGACCCAAGAAAATGGGAACAGACAAAATATGAAACGGCGAAATTGACGTTACTAGGTAAAAAACTATTAGGGTTGGAAAACTGGTAGGATAGCTTAGGAATATTAATTTTTTAGTAAAAAAACGACATGATTTCAAGTTTAGACTACTGGGATTTAGCCATTATTTTAATCTATTTTGGTATTATATTATGGATAGCTCAATGGGCCTCTAAAAGCAAGTCAGATTCTGGAAGTGCTGTCGATTATTTTCTGGCAGGCAAAAATTCTGGATGGCTGGTAATTGGGGCATCTTTGTTTGCATCGAATATTGGCTCCGAGATTATTTTGGGTGTTTCTGGAGCAGGAGCCAGAGGTAACATGCCCATGGCAAACTTTGAAATAATAGCAGCCTTGGTGTTGATTCTTTTAGGTTGGATCTTTGTGCCTTTTTATCTAAGAACAGGCGTCTACACTATGCCAGAGTTTTTAGAAAAAAGATACTCCAAAGCCTGTAGAAATTACTTGTCGGTAATTTCAATTTTAGCCTATGTCATTACAAAAATATCACTAATCATATTTGCAGGCGCACTTGTTTTTGAAACCATAGGAATCTCTTTTTGGACCGGTGCTATCGTCACGGTCGTCGCGACCGGATTTTACACGGTCTTAGGTGGACTAAAAGCGGTCATTTATACCGACATGGTTCAAGCCTTTATTTTATTGCTGGGCACCATAGCTGTTACGTTATTCGGTCTACATGCTGTAGGTGGTTGGGATGAGATGGTTCAGATTATTACGATAGCTTCACAG
>CAYGUY010000110.1:0-9501 GCA_964353165.1 uncultured Maribacter sp. | reverse complement strand
TTTGCAACAGGAGGTCGAAGGATAGATTCTCATTTATTCCGACTACGCTATGTTGGAGACACAAAAAGTCAATTCGTGGTTGAGGAACAAAATGGAGAAAAACAACTCAGAGCCTTAAGGAAAGAATTGGAAAACTATCATGTTAAAATAGGAAACGACGGCGTAGCACTTGCGTGGGAGTATATAAACCATGAAGATCGTTTCATCAGGTATGCTGCACGTATAGCTTTAGAACATCAACCTGTAGAAAACTGGATTAACAGGTTCTTATCCGAGAAGGAAGATCAAAAAGTTGTGGAAGCCAGTATGGCACTTGCCCATCAAGGGGATGCTGCCTTACAGTCAAAAATCCTGGATAAATTAAATACTATACCATTAAAAAAGCTATCGATTGAACAGCAGTTGAATCTACTACGCGCCTATCAATTACTTTTTATACGAATGGGTGAACCTACGACCATCAATAAAAAGGTAGTGGCAAATAAAATGAAATCCCATTTCCCTAATACTAGTGACAAAATAAACATGGAATTAGGTCAATTATTATTATACTTAGACGCCGACAACATTACACAAGAACTAGTTACATTATTACAACAACACACCAAGGAAGGTACTGCAGGCAATACCGAATTCCTATCTAAAGAAACTACAGAGCGTAGTGAACAATACGGACCACTTATAAGGGAAATTATAGCTAAAATGCCTCCTACAGAAGCTATCTACTACGGCGTATTACTGAGCCATGCAAAAAAAGGATGGACGAAAGAAAGTAGATCTTCCTACTTCCAGTGGTTCTATGATGTGTTAAACGCAAAAGGTGGCCTAAGTTTTAAACCTGGTATGGAAAATATTCGCCTTGCTGCAATGAAAAATGTTCCCGACAATGAAAAGGAATATTTTCAAGAATTATCTGGTGTCTATTCCCCAGAAACGGTGATTGCAGAACTACCTACACCTATTGGGCCAGGACAACAGTACGATGCCAACGAAATAGGGAATGTTCTTTGGGGAGCTGAACTATCCGAATACAAGGTAGACTTTGAAAAAGGAAAACGCGCCTTTCAAGCAGGAATGTGTATTCTATGTCACCGAATGCGGGGCGAGGGAGCCGCAGTAGGTCCAGATTTAACCCAAGCCCATAGTAAATTCGATAATTACGAAATGTTGTTCGCTACTTACAGCCCCAACGATGAAATATCAGATCAATATGCCAACACATTGTTCCATTTAAAGGATGGCAAAAAAGTATCGGGTCGCATTAAATCGGAGAACGATAAAAAAGTGACACTAATGCCCAACCCCTTTAACGACACCTACACTGTTGACATAATAAAGGAGAATATTGATAAAAAAGAGCTATCGCCACTATCACCAATGCCATCGGGATTGTTGAACCGTCTCAATCCTAAAGAAATAAAAGACCTTTTTGCCTACCTAAGTGCTGGCGGTAATAATGACCACAACATATACACAGAAGAAAATTAAATTTAACACCAGATATAACTACCACGATATGAAAACTTTATTACGCTTATTCACAATTATCGCAATTACGATGGTTTCCGTTATGAACGGTCAAACTAACAGGGATTCGCAAACAAATAATACGAATGAAGTTATTCCCGCTTCTTTTTATGAGGGAT
Organism: uncultured Maribacter sp.; assembly: GCA_964353165.1. GTDB lineage: Bacteria > Bacteroidota > Bacteroidia > Flavobacteriales > Flavobacteriaceae > Maribacter. The sequence continues at coordinate 7,855 of CAYGUY010000110.1, read as the reverse complement.
TGGCATGGCGAAACATTGGCCCACTTAGGGGCGGCCGCTCCTTAGGATGCGCAGGGAGCCCATCGCGACCAAACGAATATTATTTTGGCGCAACCGGTGGCGGACTTTGGAAAACTACAGATGGCGGCAATCAATGGAAAGCAGTCACGGACGGACAAATAACTAGTTCCTCCGTAGGTGCGGTTGCAGTTTCGGAATCGAATCCTGATATCGTTTATATTGGAATGGGAGAAGTACAATTGCGTGGTAGCATTACACAGGGTGACGGCGTCTACAAAAGTATCGACGCTGGTGAAAACTGGAAGCATGTTGGTCTAAAGGAAACTCAGGCGGTAGCAAGAATACGCATTCACCCGACCAATGCGGACATCGTTTATGTAGCAGCCTTGGGACATCCTTATGGCAATAATGAAGAACGAGGTGTATTTAAAACGACCGATGGCGGCAAGACTTGGAAAAAAGTATTGTATGTAAGTGATAAGGCAGGGGCAGTAGACTTGATTATCGACACGAACAATCCGCAGGTTATTTATGCGACTACATGGCAAGTACAACGTAAGGCTTGGAAAATGTGGGGCGGTGGCGGAGACAGCAAACTATGGAAATCTACAGATGGTGGTGAAAATTGGACGGACTTAACAAGTAATACAGGCATGCCGGCACCTCCCATAGGAAAAATAGGAGTAACCGTTTCTCCAGCAGATTCCAATCGCGTTTGGGCTATTGTTGAAGCTAACGAAGGTGGTGTTTTTCGTTCCGATGATGCCGGAAAAACGTGGACCCGGACTAATGACGAGCGTAAATTACGCCAAAGGGCATTTTATTACTCCAGAATTTATGCAGATCCAAAAGATAAAGAGACGGTCTACGGCCTTAATGTAGATTTCTGGAAATCAACCGATGGCGGAAAAACCTTCGACATCGAAATAAAAGTACCGCATGGAGACAACCATGACCTTTGGATAGATCCTAATAATCCGGATCGCATGATATCCTCCAATGATGGAGGCGGAAATGTAAGTATAAATGGAGGAAAGAGCTGGACAGAACAAGATTACATAACAACGCAGCTTTACCATGTAATGACCACCAGCGATATTCCTTACCATGTAGCAGGGGCACAACAAGACAACAGCACCGTAGCGGTACCGAGCGATGGTTGGGAGCATATGCAAGCAAGAGGCCCAGGTCATGGATGGTACTATCCAGTAGGAGGTGGCGAAAGTGGATGGATTACACAACACCCAAAAGATAAAGATATTTTTTATGCCGGTAGCCAAGGAGCATTATTAACGCGATATGACAGAAGTAATGGACAAACCAGGGATATACAAGTATACCCAAGATTCTTCTCCGGAGAACCGGCAAGTGCCCTACCCGAAAGATGGCAATGGACCTTTCCTATCATGTTTGCCCCACAAGACTCCAATGTAATGTACACCTGTTCCCAACATGTATGGAAAACTACGGATGATGGTCAGTCTTGGACAAAAATAAGTCCGGACCTTACCTATGCAGATCCGAGCACCCTAGGAAAAACTGGAGGTGTCATAACAATGGATATGAACGGGCCGGAAATTTATGCAACGGTTTTCGCTTTGGCACCATCCGTGCATGATATAAACACCATATGGGCGGGATCCGATGATGGTAAGATTCATATTACCCGGGATGGAGGTACAAACTGGTCTGATATTACACCGGCCGAGCTTCCTAAATTTTCTCGTGTGAGTATCATAGAGGAATCCGTTCATAGACATGGTACATTGTATGTAGCGGCTAACCGATATCAAGTGGATGATCGCCAACCTTATGTGTTCAAAACACATGATTATGGTAAAACGTGGAGCAAAATCATAACAGGTATTGCGGATGGTCATTTTGCAAGGGCAGTCCGTGAAGACCCGGTTAGAGAAGGACTACTATTTCTGGGAACGGAACATGGGGTTTACTTTTCTGCCAATGATGGCGCATCGTGGCAACCACTTCAATTGAAGCTTCCGGATACCCCAATAAGGGATTTAGTAGTGAAGGATAATGATGTGGTCCTAGGGACACACGGTCGAGGGTTTTGGATTTTGGACGACATTCATCCCTTACGACAGTACCAAGATGAAATGAACTCAGCTTCTGCCGTTCTGTTTCAACCATCTAATGCCATAAGAGGTATTTCAAATGCTAAAATTCAATATTACCTACAAGAAGAATTAGATACCATTACTTTTGAAGTCTTGGATGCAAAGGGAACGCTTATAAACACCTTTACCGGTAGCAAGCCGGAATATGAAGAAGACCCGGACATTCCTTATTGGCGAAAAGGTGGCTCCTCTAAACCAACTACGGCAAAGGGTTTAAACACCTTTACTTGGGACCTTAGGTATCCTGGAGCTACCGATTTTGAAGGGATGATCATTTGGAGCGCAAGGCCAACCAGAGGGCCAAAAGCTCCGTTAGGAGATTACAAGATTCGTTTGAAAACGCCCGGTTACGAGAAAACCTATGACTTTGCCATAGAAATGGACCCTAATCTAAAGGGAATTACCAAAGACCATTTAGACGAGCAATTTGAACTGGCTAAAAACATTATGGGAAAAACGGACAAGGCCAACCGAACCGTAATTAAAATTAGAGAAATAAAAACCCAGTTGAAAACTGCCAAAGACAAAATAGCAAGTAAAGACTGGAAAAAAACCGTTGAACCATTTTTAAAAGCGATTTCGACCATTGAGGAAGATTTATATCAAGTAAAAAATCAATCCAACCAAGATCCGTTAAACTTTCCTATAAAGTTGAACAATAGATTAGCTTCATTGAGAAGAAGTGTAGAAAATGGTGATGCTAGGCCTACGGATGGCGCTTATAAGGTGTTTAAAGAACTTTCCGCAGAGTTGGATCAGCATTTGGGCAAACTTAATACCATTATGCAGAAGAATCTTCCCAAGGTAAATTCAACGCTAAAGAATACGGGATTTGAAGAAATTGAAGTCTCTAAATAGCTAACAATGAGGAAAACAGCAGTAAAAAAAGGATTTCTTCTTTATTTAACGGTTATTGCCGCCTTGCTATTTACACATTGTAAGGACACCAAAAAGGACGAGCCAGAGGGTGAAAAGGTGAAAGTAGAAAAAACCGTTACGTTTACCACACCCCTAGATAAAGAAATAGTCATTTCCAAACCCTCGGAAAAACTCTTGGTACAATATGAAGAAGCAAAAGAAAAATACAATACCGATCCTACTAACGTAGAGAACCTTATTTGGTACGGTAGAAGAACTGCTTACTTAGGCCGTTATGAGGAGGCCATTATCATTTACAGCGAAGGGATAAAAAAATACCCTCAAGAACCTCGATTGTATCGGCATCGCGGACATCGGTATATCTCCTTACGCAGATTCAAGGAAGCAATTTCCGATTTGGAAAAAGCATGCCAATTGATTCAGGGAACAACGAATGAAATAGAACCGGATGGTATGCCCAATGCGCAAAACATTCCCGTAAGTACCTTACACGGCAACATTTGGTATCATTTGGGCCTGGCCTATTACCTTGAACACGACTATGAAAAAGCCTATGACGCATATTTAAAATGTAGGGAATCGGGCAATTTACCCGATAATATTGTTTCGAGTACACATTGGCTCTACATGATACAGCGGAAACTAGGCAATACAGTATTGGCGAATAAAATGCTTGAACCGATATCCAGCGAAATGGATGTGATTGAAAACCAGAGCTATCATGACCTTTGTAAAGTTTATAAAGGCATTATTCCGGTTGATTCTTTAGCACAGAGGGGAACTGGAAATCCGTCGAATGATGCCGTTGCTTACGGAATAGCCAATTGGTATTTCTATAATGGCGAAAAGAAAAAAGCAGAAGAACTAATGAAAAATTTGATAGAAAGTCCTGCATGGAGTTCTTTTGGTTATATAGCTGCTGAAAGTGACCTGATACATTACTATGGCCAATAGCACTGTAAATGGCAATACAATTGCCTAAAGAAAAACTCAATTCGCTATTTTTGTACCCAATATATATCAGACACAAAATGCAAAAAACAAAAATAGCGCCCTCTCTACTTGCAGCAGACTTTGGCAACCTACAGCGTGATGTTGAAATAGTAAACAACAGTGATGCCGATTGGCACCATATTGATGTGATGGATGGCGTTTTTGTTCCCAATATTTCCTACGGTATGCCTGTGGTGAAAGCCATTCAAAAACATGCTACAAAACCGTTGGACGTGCACTTAATGATTGTAGACCCAGATCGCTACATACAGGAGTTTGCAGACTTGGGAGCAACGTATCTCACGGTACATTATGAAGCCTGCACCCATTTACATAGAACACTACAAGCTATAAAAGCAGCTGGTATGAAAGCAGGAGTAGCCCTAAATCCTCATACTTCCGTACAACTACTGGAAAACGTCATAAAAGATATTGATATGGTCTGCATAATGAGCGTAAACCCAGGATTCGGAGGTCAATCCTTTATCGAGAATACTTTTGACAAAGTTAGAAATCTCAAATCGCTCATTACTAAAAAAGGAAGCGCAGCGCTTATTGAAATAGACGGTGGTGTTTCTACAGCGAATGCAAAGGAACTAATAGCGGCAGGAGCGGATGTATTGGTAGCAGGGAGTTTTGTGTTTAAGAGTGATGACCCAATCGCAACCATTAAAAGCCTAAAGGCATAATGGAGCGACTGGACCTAGTTATCATTGGAGGTGGGCCTATAGGCATCGCATGCGGACTAGAAGCAAAGAAAAATGGGCTGAGCTATCTAATTTTAGAGAAGGGGCCTATTGTAAACTCGCTTTTTAATTACCCCTCCAATATGCAGTTTTTTTCTTCTTCCGAAAAATTAGAAATCGATGAAATTCCGTTTATCAGCAAGGAGGCAAAACCCAAAAGGGACGAAGCTTTAGAGTATTATAGAAGAATTGTTACCTCGAACAAACTAAACATCAATCTATTCGAAAAAGTTGAAAAGCTTGAAAATACTGGTCATCAGTTTGCAGTTCAGACAACAAAAAACAACTATACGGCCGCTAATGTCATTATTGCTACTGGTTTTTACGACATTCCCAATACGTTAGATGTACCTGGCGAATCCTTAGAAAAAGTATCCCACTACTATAACAACCCACATTATTATGCTGGCCAAAAACTTGCCGTTGTAGGGGCTAGCAACTCCGCCGTGGATGCAGCTTTGGAATGTTATCGCAAGGGAGCTGAAGTAAGTTTGATTATTAGAGGTCCAGAAGTGGGAGAACGGGTAAAATACTGGGTACGCCCAGATATTATTAATAGGATTGAAGAGGGCAGTATTACCGCCTATTTCAATACAACGGTTTCGTCCATTACACGAGACGAAATTACCATCATTACACCGGAAGGCATCGAGACGCTAAAAAACAATTTTGTACTTGCCCTAACCGGCTACAAACCCAATTTTGAATTTTTAGAAAAGCTCGGTGTTCATCTAAGTGATGATGAAAAAAAATTACCGGAATACAATCCGGAAACCATGGAAAGCAACGTAGACGGTCTATATCTTGCCGGCGTTATTTGTGGTGGTATGGAAACGCATAAATGGTTTATAGAAAATTCCCGAATACATGCAAAGATGATCATACGGGATATTATCAATAATTAATGAAAATTGAAAAAAACGTACTGGCAGTAAGTCTAAAAGGATCTTTTATTTGAACTTTCTAGAAAAGTTAAAAAACCCACTTCTCGATTAACTCTTGACAAAAGGTGCATTCTGTAAAGAGTATCGTTTATTTGAATTTACAAATGTTCTTCGAAATTCATTCTTTTACCTAGAATCCTTACCACATATATTTCACTAACATTATCAAAGGAATAATAAATTACATGACCTTTAAAATTATAAAACTTCAATCCGTTGGCAATTGGTGAAGCATCTCTGGCCAATTCACCACGTGATGCTAGTTCTTCCAAGAAATCTTCCAGCTCGGTCAAATAGCCAACAGCTTGTTCGATACCGAAATACTTTATTCCGTACTTATAAATTCCAATAACATCAAATTGAGCCCTAGTGGAAAGATTATAGCTCCCCATTATCCACCTTCTTGATAATATCGCTTATTTTGAGAGCGCTTCGGCCGCTCTGCAAGCCTTCGTCTATGGCTTGCTTCAGTTCCAACAGTTTCATATTCTCCGCCTGATCCTTTCTGACCAGTTCACGGATGTATTCACTATCATTGGTAAAATCTCCTTTCTCAACTCTGAGCTTGATCCAATTATCTTGTTGTTCTGTGAACGTTATTGACTTCCTAGTAGTTTGCATAAATATATTATATGGTGCAATATAGTAATTTTTTGCACCACTTTATGATTATTTAATTGTTTATTAATACTTTCTGTGGATATGGCGTTCAAAGTGAGCATAGTACCCAATTGCACGCAGGCATATAATATGCAGAATTAGAAACGGCACGTACTTTTCCAATATATGTCTAGCTGAAAATAGTCTAACCAAAACGACCTTATAATTGTCGAATCTTCAATAAATTTCAGAGAAGATTATTAAAGATGAATTCATCAAAAGTTCAAACCTCTAAAGTACTGAGAACAAGTAATGTGCTGAGTTCAACCCATAAGTGCAACACATTTGTGTTTTAATTCTTCTATTGGGTTGTTATAGTTAAATTTTCTAATTGGCCTGTAATTTAGTAATCTTTCCACTTCTTTTACTCCTTGTTCAGGAACTTTTCTAAGGTCTGTTTTCTTTGGGAAGAACCTTCGGATAACACCGATACGGTTCTCTACGGTTCCTTTGTCTTGAGATGTATAAGGTCTTGTAAAATATGTTTTAGCATTTAGCAAATCAGCTATTTCATAATGCTTGGCAAATTCTTTTCCGTTGTCATATGTTATCGTCTTGATCCAGGAGCTGTTAAAACGTGTTAGTCTTTTAACCATTTTACTGTTTATTTCATCGGCATTCTTACTTTCCAGTTTTTCGATCATAGTCACTGGAGTGGTTCTATCCGTCATCACTAATAATGCCGATTTATGATTGGAGCCCATCATTAAATCGACCTCTATATCACCTATCCTTGATCTATCACTAACAACGTCCGGCCGTTTATCGATACCGACCCTATGTTTTATGGCGCATCGGCTGTCTTGTTGGTTTCCGCGTTTTTGTCTTCTGGAACTATGCCGTAGTTCTTTATAGAGTTTTTTGTATCTACGGTGCTTTCTATGATTACTGAACTTGGCTAGATATATCCATCGATAAATGGTTTCGTGACTAACGCAATGCTCGCCATCTTTGATCAGTCGTTTGGATATTAGTTCGGGACTCCATTTCTCGAACTTCATAAGGCTCGCAATACGCTCTTTGAGTGTTTCGTCCAACAATATTTCCTTGGTTTTTGAAGTATGCCTATCGTCTGTTTTTTGTTGGGCGCTTCTGCCTGTATAACTAAAAGCTGTCCTACCTCTCTTAGGTGTATTACGTTTGAGTTCTCGAGAGACCGTGCTCCTGTGGACATCTAACTGATTTGCAATTTCTGATTGCGTAAGACCAACTTTAAGTAAGCTCTCAATTTGATATCTTTGAGCCAAGGTCAATTGTTTGTATTTTTTCATGCAAGATCAATATAAATATTGAACCTACAATACTTGGGGCTAGCCCCAAGTATTTTAAACTTACATGTTGCACTTATAACTTGAACTTAGATGTATATCTAAAATCAAATATTTAGGTTAAATTAAAAAGCTCCTTAAACATTTGATTTAAAGAGCTTTCTATAAAATTGTGACCGCGGAGGGATTCAAACCCCCAACCCTCAGAGCCGAAATCTGATGCGCTA
>CAYGUY010000109.1:0-9781 GCA_964353165.1 uncultured Maribacter sp. | reverse complement strand
TCTTTCTTTAATCTTGCAACGTAAGCCATAACTAAATTACTTCATTGGATTTCTTGGAAAATCTTACCTTCTTACCATCTCTTACATCGTATCCAACTCTGGTAGTTTCACCAGTTTTGCTATCGATAAGCGCAAGATTTGATATGTGCAGTAAAGCCTCTTTTTTTACAATTCCACCCTGTGGGTTTTTAGCACTTGGCTTCTCATGTTTAGAAACCAAATTAACACCCTCAACAATGGCTTTGTTCTTTTCAAGATTCACTAACATTACCTTACCTTCAGAACCTTTATGGTCTCCAGCGGTAACCCTAACTGTATCTCCTGTTTTTATTTTTAACTTCTTCATCTTCTGAACTATATTATAACACCTCTGGGGCCAATGATACAATTTTCATAAACTGCTTATCCCTAAGCTCTCTTGCAACGGGACCAAAAACTCTCGTACCGCGCATTTCACCAGTAGGATTCAAAAGCACACAGGCATTATCATCGAATCTAATATATGAACCGTCCGGCCTTCTAACCTCTTTCTTGGTACGCACTACGACAGCAGTTGATACCGCCCCCTTTTTGATACCTCCATTCGGAGTAGCCTCTTTAACAGTTACTACAATTTTATCGCCAATAGAAGCATACCTTCTTTTGGTTCCCCCTAGGACACGAATGGTCAAAACCTCTTTCGCTCCCGTATTATCCGCTACCTTTAATCTAGATTCTTGCTGTAACATAACTTATTTGGCTCTTTCTAGGATTTCTACTAACCTCCAACATTTGGTTTTACTCATAGGACGTGTCTCCATGATTTTTACCGTATCACCCTCTCTGCAGTCGTTTTTCTCGTCGTGTGCAACGTATTTCTTCGTTTTTAAAACGAACTTACCGTACATAGGGTGCTTTACACGCTTTACCTCAGCAACAACAATGGACTTTTCCATTTTGCTACTCGTTACAACCCCAACTCTTTCCTTTCTTAAATTTCTCTTTTCTTCCATAAAGCAGAACCAGTTATTGGTTTTCCCTATTTGTTAATTCCGTAGCCAATCTAGCAACAGTTCTTCTAACTTTCCTAATCTGAAGAGGATTCTCCAAAGGCGTTACAAAATGAGCCATTTTTAAATCCGCATGCTGTTTTTTATACTCGGCAAGTTTATCCGTAAGTCCTTCAACAGACAATTCTTTTATTTCTTGTTTTTTCATAATTCCTTACGATTAATTCTCTACTGAATAATCCCTTGCAACAATAAACTTTGTTTTTACGGGAAGTTTTTGAGCTGCTAATCTAAGCGCCTCTTTAGCTATATCCATAGATACACCACCAACTTCAAACATTACCCTACCAGGTTTAACCACAGCAACAAAATACTCCGGAGCACCCTTACCTTTACCCATACGAACCTCAAGAGGTTTTTTGGTTATTGGCTTGTCCGGGAATATTTTAATCCACAACTGCCCTTCTCTTTTCATATATCTGGTTGCAGCAATACGCGCAGCTTCAATTTGTCGTGAGGTTAAAAAAGCTGCATCACCAACAGATTTTATACCGAACATACCATTCGACAGTTGGTGCCCTCTTCCGGTATTACCCTTCATCCGACCCTTCTGCATTTTACGAAACTTCGTTCTTTTCGGTTGTAACATTTCTTTACTTCTTTATTATTACTTTCTACGACGTGGCTTTTTTCCACCATCTTGATTACCTGCACCCTTGGCCTGTCCTTTCTGCATACCTACTAACGGCGACAACTCCCTTTTTCCGTAGACTTCACCTTTCATAATCCAAACCTTAATACCTAACTTACCGTACGTAGTTTGCGCTTCATGTAAAGCATAATCGATATCGGCTCTGAACGTTGACAAAGGAATTCTTCCCTCTTTATAAGACTCGGAACGTGCCATTTCGGCCCCATTCAATCTACCAGAAATCTGAACTTTGATTCCTTCTGCATTCATACGCATGGCTGCAGCAATGGACATCTTTATTGCACGTCTAAACGAAATTCTGCTCTCAATTTGCCGAGCTATACTAGCAGCGACCAAGTTAGCGTCAACCTCAGGACGTTTTATTTCGTAGATATTTATCTGAACCTCTTTCCCTGTAATTTTCTTAAGCTCTTCCTTAAGTTTATCTACTTCTTGACCCCCTTTACCAATAATGATACCTGGTCTCGCCGTAGTAACCGTTACGGTTATCAACTTAAGCGTACGCTCTATAATTACTCTAGAAACACTAGCCTTTGAAAGTCTAGCATGAATATATTTTCTAATATTACTATCCTCGGCAAGCTTATCACCATAATCGTTTCCACCGTACCAGTTAGATTCCCATCCTCTGATGATTCCTAGACGATTTCCTATTGGATTTGTTTTCTGTCCCATTCTAGCTTGCTATATTATTGTTAGACCCCAAAACCAAAGTAACATGGTTGGAACGTTTTCTAATTCTATGTGCTCTTCCTTGAGGGGCAGGCCTTAGTCTTTTCAACATAGTACCACCATCTACTCTAATTTCAGCTACAACTAATTCTGCATCCTCTAAATTAGCATCTTCATTTTTAGCCTGCCAATTAGCCAATGCTGAAAGCAATAATTTCTCTAGTTTCCTAGAAGCCTCTTTGCTATTGAAACGCAATATGGCTAAAGCCTTTTCAACTTTTTCTCCACGAATTAAATCCGCAACAAGCCTCATCTTTCTAGGAGAAGTTGGACAATTGTTCAACTTTGCAAAAGCCACCTTCTTTTTTTCCGCCTTTATTCTTTCGGCCATTTGTTTTTTACGAACTCCCATAGCTTACTTTTTACCTTTATTTTTCGCACCAGCATGACCCCTAAAAGAGCGTGTTGGTGAAAATTCTCCAAGTTTGTGACCTACCATGTTTTCGGTTACAAATACCGGAACAAATTGTCTTCCATTATGAACAGCTATGGTCATCCCGACAAAATCAGGAGTAATCATTGAAGCTCTTGACCATGTTTTTATCACCGACTTCTTTCCTGTAGAAGCGCTCTGTTGGATTTTTTTCTCCAAACTATAGTGAACATAAGGTCCTTTTTTTAGTGAACGTGCCATTTCTTTCTAGTTTTATTTCTTTCTACGTTCTATTATATACTTATTTGTGCTCTTGGTCTTTGAACGTGTCCTGAAACCTTTCGCCGGAATTCCGTTTCTAGATCTTGGATGCCCACCGGAAGCCCTACCTTCACCACCACCCATTGGGTGATCCACAGGGTTCATCGCTACTGGTCTTGTTCTTGGCCTTCTACCCAACCATCTGCTTCTACCGGCTTTACCGGATACCAATAACTGATGATCTGAATTGGATACAGCTCCAATAGTTGCCATACAACCCGATAGTATCAATCTAGTTTCTCCCGATGGCATCTTCACGGTAACAAACTTACCATCCTTTGCCATTAATTGAGCAAATGTTCCAGCACTACGGGCCATTACAGCACCTTGACCAGGCCGCAACTCAATACATGAAATGATAGTACCTAAGGGAATATCACTCAAAGGCAACGCATTACCTATTTCAGGTGCAGCATTTACCCCGGACAACAACTGTTGACCAACCTGAAGACCATTCTGAGCTATAATGTAGCGCTTCTCGTTATCAGCATAGGACAACAAGGCAACGAAAGCCGTTCTATTAGGATCATACTCAATAGAGCTGACCGTTGCTACAACATCACGTTTATCTCTTTTAAAATCGATAACTCGATACCTTCTTTTATGACCACCACCTTTTTGACGGATGGTCATTTTACCTTGACTATTTCTACCTCCGGACTTTTTTAACGGAGCGAGCAAGCTCTTCTCCGGCTTATCAGTAGTAATGGCGTCAAATCCATTAACTACTCTAAAACGCTGTCCAGGAGTGACTGGTTTTAATTTTCTAACTGACATTTCTTGTCTTTATAGATTACTGTAAAAATCGATTATATCCCCTTCAACAACATCAACAACCGCTTTTTTAATAGCATTTGTCTTCCCGTGCTGAACGCCAGTTTTTGTATATCTGGACTTTCGTGAAGGACCATAGTTCATTGTTCGAACTTTTTTAACCGACACACCATAAGCTGCCTCAACGGCATCTTTAATCTGAATTTTGTTAGCCCTAGGATCCACTATAAACCCATAGCGATTATTTAGTTCGCTATCCGCTGTCATTTTCTCCGTTATTATAGGCTTTATTAAAACGCTCATGGTTTTACTTATTTAAATTCAATTCAATTCCTTCTAAAGCACCTTCCAACAAGACAACACTATTAGCGTTTAGTATTTTGTAAGTACTTAATTCTGAGCTTGTTATAACCTCTGAATGGGTAAAATTACGAGAAGACAAATATACACCTTTATTTGAATCGCCCAACACAAACAAAGACTTTTTGTTCTCTAAGCCTAACGACTTTAAAACTTGAACAAAATCTTTCGTTTTTGGAGCGTCAAAATCAAAGTCTTCCACGACCAAAATTGCTTTTTCCTGAGACTTCAAGGTTAAGGCAGATTTTCTGGCTAAACGCTTTAAATTCTTGTTCAATTTTTGCGTGTAATCCTTAGGTCTTGGACCAAAAATACGCCCACCTCCTCTAAAAATTGGCGACTTTATACTACCAGCTCTCGCTGTACCTGTACCTTTTTGTTTTTTAATCTTTCTTGTACTACCCGCTATTTCAGCTCTTTCTTTAGACTTGTGCGTGCCTTGCCTTTGATGAGCCAAGTACTGCTTAACGTCTAAATAAACGGCGTGATTATTTGGTTCTATACCGAACACCTGATCAGAAAGGTCTGCCTTTCTACCTGTGTCCTTACCTTTAATATCTAAAACTGCTACCTTCATTACTTCTCAATAGTTACATAAGCGTTTTTATGACCAGGAACACAACCTTTAACAACCAAAAGATTTTTTTCCGGAACTACTTTCAACACCTTTAGGTTTTGAACTGTTACTCTATCGGTTCCCATTCTTCCTGCCATCTTCATTCCTTTGAAAACTCTGGCAGGATAAGATGCCGCACCAATTGACCCTGGAGCTCTTAATCTGTTATGTTGACCGTGTGTTGCCTGACCAACCCCAGCAAAGCCATGACGTTTTACAACACCCTGAAAACCTTTACCCTTTGAAGTTCCTACAACATCAACAAATTCTCCCTCTACAAAAACATCGACACCAACAGTGTCTCCTAATTTGTAATCCCCATCAAAACCTTGAAATTCAACGACCTTTTTCTTGGGAGAAGCACCTGCTTTTTTAAAGTGACCGATTTCGGCCTTGTTAGCACGTTTTTCTGCCTTGTCATCGAAACCTAATTGAAGGGCATTATACCCATCAACTTCTTCAGTTCTGACTTGGGTAACAACACATGGTCCAGCTTGTATAACGGTACATGGAATATTCTTTCCATTCTCGTCAAAAAGACTGGTCATGCCTACTTTTTTTCCTATTAACCCAGACATACTATTTATATTAATTATTACTATTTAAATTCAATTCAAAAAAATAGGGCCAAAATAATTTAACCCTAAATTATCTTTTTCCGTTTTTCCCTTGCACGCGGCTCAGGACATGTAAAACCTTCCCTATATTGAAAAGGTTTGCAAATTTAGACTTTTATCTCCACTTCAACACCACTTGGCAACTCTAATTTCATAAGAGCGTCTATAGTTTTTGAAGAAGAGCTATATATATCCAACAAGCGCTTGTAAGAACTCAATTGAAATTGCTCTCTAGACTTCTTATTCACGTGAGGTGAACGAAGTACAGTAAATATCTTTTTATGTGTAGGTAAAGGAATAGGCCCGGTTACAACAGCACCAGTAGTCTTTACCGTTTTTACGATTTTTTCAGCAGATTTATCTACCAAATTATGATCGTAAGATTTTAACTTTATTCTAATTTTCTGACTCATTACCTTAATTTATGCTGTTATACCTTTAGCCTTCTTAATCACTTCTTCTGATATATTGGAAGGTGTTTGGGCATAATGTGAAAACTCCATTGTTGATGTTGCTCTACCTGAAGATAAGGTCCTAAGAGCAGTAACGTATCCAAACATCTCGGACAACGGAACCGTTCCTTTCACCACCTTTGCACCTGCACGGTCGCTCATATTGGAAATTGTACCTCTTCTACGATTCAAATCTCCCACGATATCACCCATATTTTCTTCAGGAGTGATTACTTCGATTTTCATAATTGGCTCCAAAATTACTGCACCCGCCGCTTTACCCGCAGCCTTATAACCCATTTTAGCAGCCAATTCAAAAGATAATGCATCCGAATCCACAGCATGGAAGGAACCATCTTTTAACACTACTTTCATAGAATCCATCTCAAAACCAGCCAAAGGTCCGTTTTGCATAGCGGCAGCAAATCCTTTTTCAACTGAGGGAATAAACTCCTTAGGAATACGCCCACCTTTTATTTCATCTACAAACTGTAATCCCTCTCCTTCAAAATCCTCATCGGCAGGACTCATTTCAAAGACAATATCACCAAATTTACCACGACCACCGGACTGTTTCTTGTATGTTTCACGATGGGCAGCCATTTTAGTTAATGCCTCCTTATATTCAACCTGAGGTTCACCTTGGTTCACCTCCACCTTAAATTCCCTTCGCAAACGGTCCACAATAATATCCAAGTGAAGCTCACCCATACCAGAAATAATGGTCTGGCCGGATGCCTCATCCGTTTTTACCTGAAAGGTTGGATCTTCTTCAGCTAACTTTGCCAAAGCCATCCCTAACTTATCAACATCTACCTTAGTTTTTGGTTCAACAGCTATACCTATAACTGGATCAGGGAAATCCATACTTTCCAATACGATAGGATGTTTTTCCGAAGACATTGTATCACCTGTCTTAATATCCTTAAACCCTACGGCTGCACCAATATCTCCCGCCTCTATAAAATCAATCGCATTTTGTTTGTTGGAATGCATCTGATAAATACGCGAGATACGTTCCTTTTTACCTGAACGGTTATTCAATATATAGGAACCTGCATCCAAACGTCCTGAATACGCACGGAAAAATGCTAAACGACCAACAAAAGGATCTGTAGCAATCTTAAATGCCAAAGCAGCAAACGGCTCCTTTACATTAGGCTTACGTAATTCTTCCTTACCTGTATCTGGGTTTACACCAACAATATTATCCCTATCCAAAGGGGAAGGTAAATAACGACATACGGCATCCAATAAAAACTGAACCCCTTTATTCTTGAAAGAAGAACCACAAACCATAGGTATAATGGCCATATCCATAACAGCAGCTCTTAAGGCAGCATGCACCTCGTCTTCTGTTATCGAATTTTCATCTTCCATAAACTTCTCCAACAAAGCCTCATCATAGCTAGCAACTTCCTCAATCAACATAGCACGGTACTTACGCACCTCAGCTTTCATATCTTCTGGAATATCAACTACGTCAAAAGTAGAACCATAGTTATCATCATGCCATACAATAGCCCTGTTCTTAACCAAATCTACGATACCTTTAAAATCTCCTTCATCTCCAATATTCAATACTATTGGAACTGCATTAGACTTCAACATATCCTTAACTTGCGCACAAACACCCAAGAAGTTAGATCCTTGACGGTCCATTTTATTAACGAACCCAATTCTTGGAACCTTATAATTATCGGCAAGCCTCCAGTTCGTTTCGGATTGAGGTTCAACGCCATCAACAGCACTGAACAAAAAGACCAAGCCATCAAGAACACGTAAAGATCTGTTTACCTCTACGGTAAAATCAACGTGACCTGGGGTATCGATAATATTAAAGTGGTAGTCCTGGGCATCCTCGGTAGGCTCTCCATTCTCCTTAGGGAACGTCCAATCACATGTGGTAGCTGCGGAGGTAATGGTAATTCCGCGTTCCGCTTCTTGCTCCATCCAGTCCATAGTGGAAGCACCATCATGAACCTCTCCTATTTTATGGGAAACTCCTGTATAAAACAGAATTCGCTCCGTAGTGGTTGTTTTTCCTGCGTCAATATGAGCAGCAATACCTATATTTCTAGTAAGTCTTAAATCTCTTGCCATCTCTGATTAAAATCTAAAGTGAGAAAATGCCTTGTTCGCCTCTGCCATTTTATGGGTATCCACTCTTTTCTTTACAGCGGCACCTTCTTCCTTGGAAGCGGCCAAAATCTCTCCAGCCAACTTTTGGGACATTCCTTTTTCGTTACGCTTTCTTGAGTAACTGATAAGCCATTTCATTGCAGTAGAAATCTTTCTATCTGGTCGTATTTGCATCGGTATTTGAAACGTAGCACCACCCACCCTTCTACTCCTAACCTCAACGTGTGGCATTACATTACTCAATGCATCTTTCCACAGCTCTAAAGCCGTTTTTTCTTCATCCGTCTTTTTGGCATCTACGATATCTATTGCATCGTAAAACACACTGAACGCAACAGATTTCTTACCATCCCACATCATCATGTTAACAAATCTGGTAACTAATTGATCGTTAAATCTTGGGTCCGGTAAAAGTGGACGTTTTTTTGCCTGTCTTTTTCTCATGTCTTCTTGTTAAAAAGTGTTTATGACTTTTTAGGTCTTTTTGCTCCGTACTTAGATCTACGTTGTGTTCTACCGGCCACACCTGCTGTGTCCAATGCACCACGAACGATATGATATCTAACTCCTGGCAAATCTTTGACTCTTCCGCCCCTTACTAATACTATCGAGTGCTCTTGAAGATTATGTCCTTCACCTGGGATATATGCGTTTACCTCCTTACCATTGGTCAACCTAACCCTAGCAACTTTTCGCATAGCTGAGTTTGGTTTCTTAGGTGTAGTTGTATAAACACGTGTACATACCCCTCTTCTTTGAGGACATGAATCCAAAGCAGCCGATTTACTCTTCTTAGTAATTGTGGCTCTTCCTGTTCGTACTAATTGTGATATTGTTGGCATACTTTATAAAATATGTAAAATTTACCCTCTCTTTAAGGGTCGGCAAATGTAATAATAAATAGCAAAACTTCAAACCCTCACCAATTTATTTTTGAAGTTTTTTTCAAACACCCCATTACAACCATATTAACGGTACTTTAAATCCTTTTGTAATAACGTAAAAAAGGTAGTGCAACTGCCTACCCAAGAGAAAAGTGCATTATTTGCAAGGTTTGTTAAAGATTATGTTTCAGAATCCAAAAATAATAAAGTTAAAATCTAAGATTTTTCAGAAATCAACAAAAAATCTAGTGTTACATTATTTAAACTTAAATACAACCAGTGTTTAATCTGTAACTTCTCATTATGAAACTTTAACTTAAACTTTTATTAAAATTAGTTTGGATTATTAACACATTATTATGACTTTTGCGAATAGCTAATTCAAATAATTTTAAAAATGAGAACAAAACTAAATGGATTGTTAACGCTATTTTTGGCGTTAATTGTGCAGATTACCTTTGCACAAGAGAAAACGGTATCCGGGACGGTTACCGATCAAGACGGGCTTCCCTTGCCCGGGGTTAATATAGTTGTTGAAGGAACAACCAATGGAACCCAAACTGATTTTGACGGTAACTACGCCATCAATGCATCAGCAGGGCAAACACTCCTCTTTACTTATATTGGCCAAAAGAACGAGAGACAACAAGTAGGTGCTGGCAGCACTATTAATGTACAAATGTCGGAAGATGCACAAGCATTGGAAGAGGTGGTTGTGACCGCTCAGGGTATCAAACGGGAAAAGAAAGCCTTGGGTTATGCGGTAACCTCGGTAGGTTCCGAACAACTACAGGACAGAGCCGAGGGTG
>CAYGUY010000108.1:0-9953 GCA_964353165.1 uncultured Maribacter sp. | reverse complement strand
CATGTTAAACATTTATTTTATTAAGGTTAGCTTAACGTTACTACATTAAATCAACGTTAAGCCATTCTATCATAGCAGTATTATCTTTACTTTTGATAAAACAACCCTACCAAGAAACTATGAAAAAAAAGGACATTAGAATACTATTAGTAGATGATGAGCCAGACATTTTAGAAATAGTAAGCTATAACCTCTCTGCTGAAGGCTACGAGGTCTTTACGGCTAAAAACGGGATGGAAGGCGTTTCCAAGGCGAAGAAAAAATTACCGCATCTAATTATACTGGATGTAATGATGCCGGAGATGGACGGCATAGAGGCCTGTGAACTATTACGAAAAACCAGTGGATTGGAAAATACGGTTATTACATTTCTGACCGCACGTGGGGAGGATTATTCGCAAATGGCGGGTTTTGATGCCGGAGCGGATGACTATATTACAAAACCAATAAAACCAAAAGTATTGGTAAGTAAGGTGAATGCTTTGTTAAGAAGGGTTTTCAAGGAAGAAACTTCGCAGGAAGATATCACCAAGGTAGGGGATATTGTAATTAATAGGGAAGAATACAAAATCGTTAAAAGTGGAAAGGAAATCATTCTACCAAGAAAAGAATTTGAACTTTTGGCGTTATTGACCTCCAAGCCAAGCAAAGTATTCAAAAGAGAAGTAATTCTGGACAAGGTTTGGGGTAACGAAGTAGTGGTGGGAGGTCGCACGATAGATGTACACATAAGAAAGTTACGGGAGAAAATTGGCGAGGAGCACTTTAAGACGGTAAAGGGCGTCGGATATAAGTTCGTCCTCTAATGAAGGTTAAAGCTAAAAAATCCTATAGGTTCGCGTTTAGGTCAGCCTTTTATATTACATTATTAGTCGGTATTTTTTTGGGAATTTTGCTCTGGCATTTTC
Organism: uncultured Maribacter sp.; assembly: GCA_964353165.1. Taxonomy (GTDB): domain Bacteria; phylum Bacteroidota; class Bacteroidia; order Flavobacteriales; family Flavobacteriaceae; genus Maribacter. The sequence goes on along the minus strand of CAYGUY010000108.1, from coordinate 9,045 downwards.
AGTTTTTGAATGGATGGTTTTTTACCTGTTTACTTGCTTTTGTATATTTCATCTCCTTTGTTACGCTACAAGTTCGCATAGAGAAGTTCATTTATAGAAGGATAAAAAAGATTTACGACGATGTTGCGTTATTGGAGTCTTCAACATTGACTACCGATCCGATAACAACAGATATGCGAACGCTTACCGCTGAAATCGAAAAATTTGCGAAAGACAAGAAAATAGAAATCGATACCTTAAAGATTAGAGAGGAGTATCGGAAGGATTTTTTGGGTAACGTTTCACATGAATTAAAAACACCTTTGTTTACCGTTCAAGGGTATTTAGAGACACTTTTGGATGGCGCAATTGAGGATAAAAACGTTAGAAAAAAATATATTTTACGAGCTAATAAAGCAGTAGATAGACTTATATACATTGTTAAGGATTTAGATCTTATCACTAAGCTGGAAGTTGGCGATTTACGATTAGAGAAGGAAAATTTTAATATCATTGAGCTCATACAAAACGTTTTTGACCTTTTAGAAATGAAGGCCGCTAAAAATAATATTGTTCTAACTTTTGATATACCTTACAACAAACATATAATGGTGTATGCGGATAAGGAAAAAATCCAGCAGGTACTCACCAACTTATTGGTCAACTCCATAAAATATGGAAATGATAACGGAACTACCGAGGTAAGCGTAGAGGACCTCGTAAAAAACAAGGTGATTGTTCGCGTTACGGATAATGGCGATGGTATTCCTAAAGAACACATCCCTAGATTATTTGAGCGATTTTATAGGGTAGATCAAAGCGGAAGTAGAAAAGAAGGAGGCTCAGGACTAGGTCTTGCTATCGTAAAACACGTTATAGAAGCCCATGAGGAAAAAATATATGTAGAAAGCGTATTGGACGTGGGGTCTGAATTTTCGTTTACTTTAGAAAAGAGCAAAACAGGAATTCAAGAATAGGAATACTAGTGAAGGTCTTATTTTTAGTAGCTTTGCACTCTTATAATCTATATTGTGGGAAGTAAAAATAAGCTTAAAAGATTTAAGGAAAACGAAACCTTTAAAAATGTAATTCAACCTACAAGGGATGAGGTAAAAAATGGGTTTTCCAAACGCGGAACTTGGAACGCTCATTTTGGAAATGACAACCCCATAGTATTAGAGTTAGGTTGTGGTAAAGGCGAATACACCGTAGGTCTTGCCAAATTATTTCCAAATAAAAATTTCATTGGAATAGATATAAAAGGAGCACGTTTCTGGCGAGGTGCAAAGACCGCGTTGGAAGAAGGGCTGGATAATGTTGCTTTTTTGAGGAGTCAGATAGAATTGGTAGATCAGCTTTTTGCCGTAAATGAAGTCTCCGAAATTTGGATTACGTTTCCGGATCCCCAAATAAAGTACAAGCGAACCAAACACCGAATGACGAATCAGGTTTTTCTAGATCGATATAAAAAAATACTAAGGCCAGGTGCGTTAATGCATTTAAAGACCGATAGCGAATTTATGCATGGTTATACCCTTGGACTTTTGCATGGAGCTGGGTATCAGGTGCTATATGCCAACCACGACGTCTATAAAAATGAAGGAAGCCCTAAAGAGGTGTTGGAACTACAAACATTCTACGAAAATCAGTACCTTGAAAAAGGAAAACCGATCACCTATATCCAGTTTCGGATAAATTGATGCTATGCAACACCTTTTGATTCTTTTTTTCGCTACGTTTTCTGCAGCATTCATGGCCACCGTTCCCCCTGGACTGTTAAACGTAAATGCTGCAAAAACCAGTGTAGAAAAAAACAAGCTCAACGGTATTATATTTAGTTTAGGTGTCTCAACTATGATTATGTTACAGGCAACTGTAGCAGTATTCATTTCCAAGTTTCTTCATAAAAATCCAGATGTAGTCGCGGTACTTCTTAAAATCGCCATTGGTGTTTTTGCGACATTGTCTGTTTACTTTTTTATGGCAGCAAGTAGTAATAAGAAAAAGAAAATAAAGGAAATAAAAATTAGTAAGCGCAGCAGCTATTTTAAGGGCATCTTCTTAGCCGGTGTCAACTTATTAACGATACCGTATTACAGCGGATTAAATATCATGTGGAACGCGTCTGGTTGGATAAAATTTCAGGTTTTAGATATTGTAACTTTTGTCTTAGCTGCTGGTACAGGTACTTTTTCAGTACTGTATCTTTATGTTTTTTATTTTGACAAACTAGAACACAAGACCCACAAATTTGCTAAGAACGCTAATTATATTCTAGGTTTTTTGATGTTGGTGTTACTCATTATCACCATAGTTAGGGTTTACAAAAACTAAAATGTCAGATAATACTAATTTTTTTACGAGAGTCTATGAAGTGGTGAAACAGATTCCTTATGGAAGGGTGACTTCCTATGGTGCCATTGCCAAGTATTTAGGTGCAGCAAGAAGCGCAAGAATGGTGGGTTGGGCAATGAATGCATCGCACACTATCGAAGATGTTCCTGCGCATAGAGTTGTCAATAAACAAGGGCTCTTAACGGGAAAACATCATTTTGATGGTACCAATCTAATGCAGCAATTATTGGAGAGCGAGGGAATCGTGGTTAAGGACAATCAAATTCAAAAGTTGGAGGTATACTTTTGGGATCCTTGGAAAGAATTGGGAACACCAAAAGATGCTTAGTCAAAAGTTAGGGTAAACCTTGTACTTTCTCCGGAGGATACGTTAATGCTTCCGCCATGGAGTCTCATTATTTGTTTGGAAAGACTTAGGCCAATGCCCGTTCCCGAGTTTTTTGTGGTAAAGAAAGGAACAAAAATTTCATCGATTAGATTTTCTGGAATCCCAGCACCGTTGTCGGTAACTTGAATAAATTTTTTGTTCATGGTGTTTATTCCTGCGGTAAAATCAATGTAGCCGTCATCTATTCCTTCTAACGATTGCTTGGCATTTTTCCCCAGGTTTAACAGCACTTGTGTTAGTTGTTTTTGATCTATATATAACTCCAAACCTATCGGGTCTATCTTCGTTTTTATGGTAATAGTGGAATCCTCTTTTTGCTCGTTTAGTAATACGATTACTTTTTCCAATAGTCCTTTCGCGGACACCAGCTCACGATCTGGTTCTGGAATGCTTAAAAAGGTGCGATAAGATTGCACAAAACTCATTAAATCGGTCCCCTGTTCCTTAATTACTTGCAAGCCCTTAGAGGTGTTTTTAATTTGTTGTTCGGAAAAATGGGTTGGTATTTCCAGATTATTCTCCTTTTTAAAGTAGTTAAGTATCGATTCCGAAATAGAAGTTATAGGAGTGATCGTATTCATAATTTCATGGGTAAGCACCCGAATAAGTTTTACCCAAGAGTCGGTTTCTTTTTCATCTAGTTCTTTATGAATATCATGTACAACGACCAAAAGTAACTGCTGTCCCTCTATAATGATCGGGGTACATTTTAGACTTAGTTCCTTTTTACCACGTTCGTTTCCTAGTTTAAAAATGGTGTTGCCAAAAGGTTTAAGATGCGCAAACAGTGCGTAGAGTTCTTTGTCCACTTGGTTCAGCTGTTTCACATGGTTCAACGGTCTATAGTTCAGAAGGTCCTGAACCGTAGGATTCGCATAAAGAATATGCCCTTTGGGATTTATAGTAAATATGCCAATATCTGCCTGACGGAGAATTTCTTGATAATATTGTTCCTGTGCTTGTTTTTTTAAGTGAATGTCCTGAATCATAGAGTTGAGCATGTTCAAACTATGATTGAGTTCTTCCAATGATTTTACGCTCAATTTCTCCGGAAAGCGAAGTGTAAAATCCTCATTTTTAATGGCATCGAAAAAGTAGGCGATTTTACGATTGGTCTGGTTTACATAATCGATAAGTCCGCCAGTTTGGAAAATCATGATTATTGCTCCAATGCTTCCCGCTACATATTGCTCATTAAAAAAAAAGTAGGTGGCAATAATTACCGTTGTGGTCATTACTATGACACGAAAAACCAATTGTAAATATATATTTCTGCTTACCATAGTTCAAGTTCAAGTTTCAAATACAAATTCAAGAAAGGCTTTGCTCCTGTCTCTATCCGCACTTCGCTAACTTCCCGTCATTGCGATGCACGAAGTAATCTGTTTGATACAGGTTCAATGATTCAACAGATTGCCACGTCAAAGCGGCCTTTTTAATAGATTCAATAAGCCCTATGCTCCCCGCAAAGACGATTGCTTTTTTAGTATCCAGTTCGCTTGCCAATTGCTCAAGTTTTTAATAAAACCATATCTGTCTCCGCTTTGTGAGCAACTCAAATAGTTCCCCCTTTGGGGGTTAAGGGGCCTTTTTTCTTCAATTTATTATAAAGTGTTTGTCTAGAGATACCAAGTTGTTCCGCAGCTGCGCTGTAGTTTCCTTCATTTTGATTTAAAGCATTGGTAATCATTACCAATTCCATTTCTTCCAAGGTGTGTGGTCCATTTTCTGTTGAAGTTGTTTGTCCGGTTTCCAATAAGAAGTCAGATGGTTTTAGAACATTACCTTCGGATAGGATTACCGCTCGCTCCATAGTGTGCAACAATTCCCTAATGTTGCCAGGCCAGTGGTAGCCCATTAATTTTTCTTGCGCCGCTTGATTTATTTTAAGACCTGGTTTCCCATACTTGTTTACGAATTTATTCAGGTAAAAATCAGCCAAGACGAGGACATCACCGTCACGTTCCCGTAAGGGTGGCACTTCTACCCGTATGGTATTAATTCTATATAAAAGATCTTCTCTAAAAAGTCCGTCCGCGACCATTTGATCTAGATTGCAGTTGGTAGCGCATATCAAACGGATATCAACTTTAATAGGTTTATTGGATCCGACCCTAACGATGATTCTGTTTTGAATGGCAGAAAGCAATTTAGCTTGTGTCTGTAGCGAAAGATTGCCTATTTCGTCCAAGAATAAAGTACCTCCACTGGCCGCCTCAAACTTTCCTGCTCGGTCTTCCTTGGCATCTGTAAAGGAACCTTTTACATGTCCGAACAATTCACTTTCAAAAAGGTTTTCCGAAATAGAACCCATGTCAACAGATATGAACACTTCGTTATTTCTACTGGAACGATTATGTAGCTCTCTTGCAATCAGTTCTTTTCCCGTACCATTTTCTCCTGTTACGAGCACATTTACATCAGTTTTTGCAACTTTATGTACTAAGTTCAGTACCGAGTTTAGGGCTTTGGAAGTCCCTACAATATAATTTTTATTAGTGTTGATGACCTGCTTTAAATCTTTCTCCTTTTGCTTTAGTTGACTGATTTCTTTTTTGCTTTTTCTGAGCTCATAGGCAGATTTCACCGTTGTTAACAACCGCTCATTGTTCCATGGTTTTAGGATAAAATCTGCCGCTCCTTCTTTTAGGGCTTCTACAGCAAGGTCTATGGCACCATATGCTGTCATCATTATAACAGAAATGTGAGGTGATTTTTTTCTTATTTCCCGAAGCCAATATAACCCTTCGTTTCCCGTGTTTACGCCGGCAGAAAAATTCATGTCCAGTAAGATGATGTCTATAGTATTAAAGTTGGGAAAAGATGAAATCTGATTTGGATTGGAAATAGTCCGTAAACTTTTATGTTCAAATTGCAATAATATTTCTAAAGCACTAAGTACACTTTTGTTATCGTCTATAACAAGTATGTTCGCATCTGTCATATTGTGATGTATTTAAAATAGTGTTACCTCTTCAACCCGAAAATATGAGAACAAGTTTTTATGTTTTTGAGTTCAGCGTATTTTTTTTAAACCTTAACCCAGCTAAAGCTACAAACGAAAATCGGTAAATTTTATACACTGTAAAAATTTTGGACAATATCTGTATATTTATTTTACACTTCATTTAAAACTGAAGCCAACATATTGTTTTAAAATACTAGAAATCAGTAACTTGAATTTATGGCACGTATATAGTATTGAGTTTGGCACAGTGATAAACGTATGAATTTAAAAATTAAAATAACGCTACTTTTTTTCTTTGTCCTTAGTAGTAGAGCAATTGGACAAGAGCAATGGACCTTAGATGCCTGTATCGATTATGCCTTGGAGCACAATCTGTTGCTTAAGGACTTTACGTACACTAGTGATGCCAATAGGGAAGACTATCGGCAATCTATTCGAAATTTGCTACCGGATGTTAATGCTAATTCTAATTATACCATTAATTCAGGTCGTGCAGAAGATCCTAATACCGGTACTTTCGTAGTACAGGATTTCTTTTCTAACAATTACACAATACAGTCCAATATAGATTTATTTCAAGGTTTTCAAAAAATCAATTCCATAAAGGCTTCTAAATTCTTATTTGAAGCCGCAAAGGAAGAGCGTTTGCAACAAAAATATCTTTTGGCTTTCAGGGTCATGCAGGCATTTAATAATATCAGATTTTTTGAAGGTCTGGTTGCTATTGCAAATGAACAAGTAAGTGTTTCAAAAACCAATTTCCAATTAGTGGAAAAGCAGATTGAACTAGGTCTAATGGCAGGGGCCGATATGTATGAGGCAAAATCTGCCTTGTTATCCGATGAGTTGAATCTTACGCAAAGCGAAAATCAATTGGCGGCGGCCAAGTTGACACTGATTCAAGAAATGAATCTTGAAGACACTTCGGATATTTCAATCATTGCCAATCTTGAGATGGTTGCGGATACGGAAGTCGTTCGAGAGATGAAATCGGATACGGTATATGCCAAAGCCAGGGAATTTCTACCATTAATCAAGGCACAAGAACTAAGGGCGCAGGCTGCAAAAAAACAAGTGGGAATAGCTAGAGGTAGGTTGTATCCTTCACTATCGCTCTTTGCAGGGATGGGCACGGGCTATTTCGAAACCTTTAGGGATAGCTTAGGAAATACCTTACCTTTCAGGGAACAATTCAGGGACAATTTTTCTAGATTTTACGGTCTTAACCTTAATATTCCAATAAGTAACGGATGGTCTGCAAGATCACGGGTAAAACAGGCCAAAATAGAAAGACTGCGACAAGAAAATAATCTTGAAGTTCAAGAGCAGGTACTGTTTCAAACCATTCAAGAATTGGTGCAGGAGTACAATGCATTGCGTGTAGAGACGGGTCAGAGCGATCAAAATGTTGAAGCACAACGAATGGCCTTTACTATAGCCCAAAAAAGATATGAAAAGGGATTGATCAATGGCATTGAGCTGTTTACCGCTAAAAATTTATTTGCCAGTGCCCAAAACGAAAATTTACAGGTGCGCTTGCGCTCGGAAATCAATAAAAGTACCTTGGATTTTTATAGGGGTTTACCGGTGTTTGATATTAAGGCCCCCTAAATCCCGAGGGGGGAACCCTTGTGGTAGGTATAAAAAAATAGTTGAATGAAAGTTATAGGATCAGCAATAAGGTCATTGGTAAAGTTTATAGTAAACCTTTGCACTTAAAATTGAACTTGAAACTTAAACTTTATAAAACAGTAACCAATTAAGATGGACATAAAATTAGAAAAGAAAAAAGGATTAAGGCCAAAGCATTATGGGTATATAGCCATAGGATTGATAGTGCTTTTCGTGGGGTATCAGCTCATTTTCGCTACATCCGTTTCTACGTTTAGAACGGAGAAGGACAAACTTTCCATAGCAGCGGTTACGCAGGGTAAGTTTGATGATTATATTACCATCAACGGAAACGTTGCCCCTATCACTACCATTTACATGGATGCTTATGAAGGTGGCCGTGTAACGGAAAAATTGATAGAGGAAGGCGCCATGGTCAAAAAAGGAGATATTATTCTAAAGTTGGAGAATATGAACCTTTACGAACAGATTCTAGCTAGTGAAAGTAATTTGGCACTCAAGCAAAACGATCTACGTTCAACCAAACTTACATTTGATTCCCGTCAGGTGGAAGGTCGGAGATCTCTTGCCACTGCTAGCACTGATTTACAAAGACTGAAACGGAATTATGAGCAAAATAAGGCCTTATTTGATGATGAGCTGATTTCTAAAGAAGCCTATCAGCTTTCAAAAGAGAATTACGAGCTTTCTCAAAAGCAATATGATATTGTGAAGATGCAGACTGAAAATGATGATGAACTGCGCGTTACGTCTTTAACTGGTTTGGACGCAGATTTGGCCCGTATGCAAAAAACGTTGGGAATGGTCTATCAACGATTGGATCATTTAAATGTGAGAGCCCCAGCCGATGGCCAATTAGGTTTCTTGGATGCCGAAATTGGACAGAATATTGCCCAAGGAGAACGTATAGGTCAGCTAAATGTATTGACCGATTATAAAATAGAGGCAGATATAGATGAGCATTATATTGATCGTGTAAAACGTGATTTAAGTGCAGTTTTGGAACGAAACGGGAAGGACTATGCGCTTAGAGTTAGAAAGGTATATCCGGAAGTAAGGAATGGCAGGTTTCGGGTAGATTTAGTCTTTTCCGATGACAAACCGGAAACGATTCGCACAGGACAGAGTTATAATATAAAACTCCAATTAGGTGAATCTAGCGATGCTTTGTTATTGCCAAAGGGTAGCTTTTTCCAGAGTACGGGAGGCCAATGGATATTTGTAGTTACACCAGGTTCAGACGAAGCTATCAAAAGAAACATAAGAGTAGGAAAGCAAAATTCTCGATATTATGAAGTATTGGAAGGCTTAGAACCCGGTGAGGAAGTCATTACCAGTAACTACGATAGTTTTGGAGAAGCGGAACGGATTGTTTTAAAATAAAGCCCCCTAACCCCCGAAGGGGGAACTCTTACTCGGATGTGAATATTCTAATGGGGTTATTGAAAATACAGGATTAAAGTTCCTCCCTTTTAAGAAAAGGAAGTGCTCCGCTTAAGCGCCTCGTAGGGATTATGTCAAAGAAGAATGTTAGAAATTACGGTAATAAAAACTAAGAGTCTAGAGTACAAGAAAATGCAACATAGAGAGAGGCATAACAATTTCAAAATAGAACAAAAACAACGAACAAATGATAACAATTAAAGATTTAAAAAAGAGCTTCAGGACAGAGGAGGTAGAAACCCTAGCACTGAACAACGTTAACCTAACAGTTGAAGATGGT
>CAYGUY010000107.1:0-10167 GCA_964353165.1 uncultured Maribacter sp. | reverse complement strand
ATTCATGGTCAACGGTTTATTTTTTTGGTAATTACCGTATACGGTAGCGTATGCGGTTACTAATTAAATCATCTAAAATACTGTTATTCTGTACTTTAAAAATCTAAAACCGTCGGGTTTATAATATTTAGGCTAAATCTAAATTTACTATTATTCATACAAACAAACTTTAAAAGCCAATAAAGAGACATCCCATATGCGCGCCCTCATCAAATGGGATAGACGTTTATTGGATTGCGACGCTTTGCAAGATAGAAGAAAACTTGATCAGTTTTTTTGGGTCTCCATTCTATGGCAAAAATCTGATAATAAGTGATTTACAAATCAATACATTAAGTAAAATGCCGGGAGAAAGCGACTTGCAGGCCACTCAAATTTACATCAAAGACTTTTCGTCCTATTTCTATATAAAGACTAAAGACGTAAAATTATAACGTTCCCAATAATTTTGATCAATCTATTTGGTATATACAGCTTTGGAGCAATAGAATCAAGTAAAACATCGTAACCATAAAGCAATGCTGCTTAATTATTGCTTGGCAAATTCCTAAACCTAATTTCAATGGACTTAGGACTTACCGAATTATATTTACATTTTTGTAATTTATGTTCCCCTTGTAAGTAAAAATCATTGTGCACCTATAACAATTATAGTATGAGAAAAAAATCTTTAAGGTATTTATCCGTAAGCATCCGATATTTATTTTATTTCATCCTTTCTTCTTCCATAGCTCAAATAAACCCTGAACAGTACCCAAAGGAATCAATCTCAAAAAAAATAATTGAATTTAAGGATGATTACGGTAACACAACCAATCTTCCAATGATACTTATACGTGGAAGTGATAGAGGGAAAATTTTGACTATTCTAGCAGGGGTTCACGGATATGAATATCCCCCCATAATCGCCGTACAAGAATTTTTAAAAGAGGTAAATCCCAAGAAACTAAAAGGAACATTACTTATTTTACCCATGAGTAATCCAGATGCTTTTTATGCAAGATCACTATCTATAAACCCTAAGGACAGTGTTAATCTAAACAATGCCTTTCCGGGAAAAGATCATGGTACCGTAACAGAACAAATTGCGTATTACATAACAAAAAACATTATACCTATAACCGATATTTTCCTTGATATCCATAGTGGCGATGCCAATGAAGATTTAGCTCCTTTTGTTTGTTATTATGACCATATTGGTAAACCGCAACAGACCAAACTGGCCAAAGAACTATCCGAAGCAAGCGGTTTTACCACCGTGGTTTCTTACCCTTATACCCTAAAAGATACGGATCCTGCAAAGTATGCTTTTAAACAGGCAGTACAAGATGGTAAGGTTGGTCTTAGTTTTGAAGCGGGTAGGTTGGGCAATGTTCAGGAAGAAGCTGTTGCACTCAACAAAAACGGAATCTATCATGTCATGCATCAACTAAATATGTATGAGTCGGTTTTGGATTTACCGAAAAAAATTAAAAAGTACAATAATCAAGTCTACATCAAAGTACCAATGCATGGCATTTTTTATAGTGATTTTAGAGCAGGTGAGGCCGTTACCAAAGATCAGGAAATAGGCTATATCTCCAACGAATTTGGAGAAGTTGTCAAAAGAATGTATGCTCCCATTTCTGGTACCATTTTATATAAAATTAGCACACCTCCAGTAAATCCCGGGGAAACGTTAATGTGCATTGGACTTAAGGAGGAATAAAAAAGAGGCTGTCTAAAAAGGCAGCTTCTTTTTTTGATTTAAAGTGAAAGGATCGTAACTTTAGTTATGAGCCGTAAAGTAGTTTGGAAGACTGATCACCAAGACCAATTGAGTTTACTTCCGCCCAGTTATGATGATCTGGTTCCAAAGAATCATCCTGTTCGTATAGTTAATTCGATTTTGGAGCAAGTAGATTTAAGTAGTTTGGAGAATAGCTATAAAGGTGGCGGCACTTCCAGCTATCACCCCAAGTTACTTCTTAAGATTTTAATCTACGCATACCTTCGTAATCTCTATTCTTCACGTAAGATAGAGGAAGCTTTAGGAGAGAATCTTCATTTCATGTGGTTAGCAGGTACGGCTAAGCCCGACCATAATACCATTAGTAACTTTCGTTCAGGAAAGCTAAAAGGCCGGTTTAAAAAAATATTCAATCAAGTTGTTGTTTTATTGGCGGAACAAGGCTACTTAAGTTTAAAGGATATTTATGTTGATGGCACTAAAATAGAAGCCAATGCGAACAAGTACACTTTTGTATGGGCAAAGAGCATCAGGACCTCTCGCACGCGTATTGAAAAACAACTCAAAGAACTCTGGTCCTATGTGGAAAAGCTGTATCAAGATGAAGAACAAATTCCCAACACTTCTGATTTTGAAGCTATAGACCCAGAGAAAGTATCACGAACGATAGACCAGATCAACCAAGCCTTAGTAGATAGACCTATTGACAAAAAAGTAAGGCAAAAGCTAGGCTACGCAAAAAAGAACTGGCCCAAGAATCTAGCGAAGTACAACCGCCAAGAAGAGCGAATGGGCGGCAGGAACAGTATGGGCAAGACCGACCCCGATGCTACTTTCATGCGTATGAAGGACGATCACATGCAAAACGGTCAACTCAAAGCGGGGTATAATTTTCAGGCCGGCACGAACAATCAATTCATAGTGAATTACACCCTTGCCCAAACCACGGCTGATACTACTACTCTTATTGACCACGTTGATGAATTCATTGAAAGTTATAATCAAGCACCTGAGCAGCTCACAGCGGATGCAGGTTATGGAAGCGAAGAAAACTATACCGATCTAGAACGTAAAAACATTGAGGCCTTTGTGAAATACAATTACTTCCACAAAGAACAGTTGGACGAAAAAAGGGGATCCTGTAAAAAGCCATTTGCAGCTGATAAATTATATTACAATGGCGAACAAGACTGCTATTATTGCCCCATGGGGCAAGCAATGCAACATATAGGCACCTACCAAAAGGAGACTAAAACCGGCTTTCTTCAAACCATTGACCGCTATCAAGCGCAGAACTGTTCAGGATGCCCAATGCGAGGTTCATGCCACAAGGCTAAAGGAAATAGAGTTGTAGAACGAAATAAAAACTTAATTAGACTAAAGACCAAAGCCAAAGAAAAATTACTTGGCCCAGAAGGAATCGCACATCGAAAACAAAGGTGTTGGGATGTTGAAGCCGTTTTTGGTAATATCAAACAAAATATGAACTTCAAACGATTCTTTTTAAGAGGTATCCACAAGGTCGAAACCGAAATAGGACTTATTGCAATGGCGCATAACCTTAAAAAGGTAACCCTAAGAGTGTAAAACTCTTTATTCCTTTTTAACCGATTAACAAATAACTAAATAACTTGGTCCTAGACATGAAAATGTTCAAAATTGATGAAATAAAAAAGACCGCCCAAATGTTTTTAGACGGCCTCTTTCCTTACAATTGTTTCAATTTAAAAACCCCTATAATTCCTACGAGGAAAGTGATGACCAAGGTTGGTAACAATACCCTTAACCAGCTAAAACTTCGGTTTAGTTCATAAAACCTAGCTTCATATTTAGTCCAGTCTATGGTATTGGCCGACTTTTCATCAAAAATATCGGTATAAAAACCAACCCTGAGCTTTTCATGAAATAGGGAGAGTGCCTCTAAAAACTCTTGATGGCTCACCATATCCGTACCCGCCAGTTTATTAAAGCTAAGTTGGGCGTGCATGGTGGGAACAAAAAATGCCACAGTTTCACTCACCTTGTTTCTCAAAAGAATTTTTTCCCTCATTTCTAGACTGGATTCGCGCGATTCCATATCACCCATGTGCTGCATCCCGTAATACCAGATCCAACTAAACCTGTCCTCCGGAACCGAATAATTACTATACTGTGGGTAGACCTTAAAAAAAGGATCCATAGTAACATCCTTTTCCAAATCCCATTTTTCATGATAGCCATCGCGCTGCTCTACCATGGCTTCCAAAGCTTCAGGCACCTGGTATTTGTTCAAGACGTAATTATTGACCATAGCGGGCAACAGAACGGTCAGTACCACCCAAATCGATATCAAGGTTAGGGCATTAACACTCGAACTTCTTTGAAAACTAACCATAAACAAACAGAGTGCGCTCCAAAACAGCACGTATAATAGACTCTGTAAGACCAACGCCCAAAAATTAGCATCCATAGGTATTTGTAGGATGCCAGCTGCCAAAGCCAAGAGAAGGAGTAAAATAGCAAAAACAAATCCTATTCTTATTCCCATTTTTTTTAATAAAAATGCCATTTTACCGGCAGTTTGGGCCGATAAAATACGCCAGGTACCCAATTCCTTTTCTTCAGAGTAGAGATTGAAGGTCATGGCAATCAATATCAAGGGAAATAGGTAGATGATGACAAAACCCAAATCAAGTTTACCGGACATTAACAAGGATGGATTTTCAAAGTCCGTATCGTGTTTTTGCCCTTCAAGATTGCGAATGGTTACGGCCTGGAGCAAGGGGTTTACATCACTCTGGCCAATGGATATGGCACTCATGTTCACTGGCTTTTTCATTAATGTAAAGCGCAGATAATACAATACAAGGCCAAGATCATCCGTATGGTATTGCACATTGCTTTTAATGCTTTGCTCTTGAAAATGCTCGGCTGCGGCTATAGCTTTTTCTTGCTTCTCCAAATACTGCTTGCCTATAAAAATGCTGATGACACCAACAAGTAAAAGCAAGACCAGGCTCAACAAAAATATCTTGGTCCTAAAAAAGGACTTAAACAACAGTTTATACATTTATAGTGCCTTTAGATTGGTTGATAATCTTAATAATCCCATAATGTATAATATACTCCACAACAAAAGAGCAGCTATGGAAACCCATTGGTTTTGAAACACTTGGGATATATTCAAAAACGAATATTCGAACGGTGGGAATTTCTTCCAATAATCCCTTGAAATCTGGTTTGCACCTTCTTGGCCGCTGTTGGGAATCAATTCCATTTGCAAGCGGTTCATTTCCTGTGCTAAGTGATACCGATAGATTTCTGCCATTTCCTTAAAATGAAGGAACGACTCAAAATCAGTTGCCGAAAATGCCATGGAAAGATTTTTAATGGCAGAATACGGGTTTATAAAAGCGGACCATTTTTCTAAATTGTTCTGCTGCCCGTATACCCCGTAAAGATCACTTTGATGGCTTAAATATACCCGTGAACTCAATTTTTCACCCTGTGACATTACAAATCCGCTATAGTTGAAGGGCAAATCGTTTACGTCTGAAACATTATGGGCCAGTAACACGGAATCTTTCATTGCCTTAAAATGTGGATCATCTGGATTGTGACTATCACCCAGTTGTTTCAAATCATGTTCAACGGCCGTTTCCATTTCAATTTTGGATGGAGTGGGATACAGATAATACCCTACGGCCTGTAACGATTTGGGTACGATAATTACGAACAACAACCAAATGCCCAAAAGTTTGACCAAGGCACTTTTAGCTGTTTCACTAAATGCCGAAATCAATAGGGCTATGGCACTTAAAATACCGAAGAAAAGCAAGTAGGAAACCAACAATACCCCATATCTAGCAAAGCTATCTGATAAAGAAGTGCTATGATCTTCCATAAACACAAAGAACAAAACCATCATAAAAACTGCACCCAAAAACAACATGGATAGGCTCCATAGTCCTAACCACTTACCAAAAACGATTTCCTTACGCGCAATACCCTGACCTATCAAAAGTTTTAAGGTGCCGTTTTCCCGTTCCCTTGCAATCGTGGCAAAACCCAAATAGAATATTAGTAAAGGGACAATAATTTTAAGCAACATCGCCAAGCTCACCTCACCAAAACGCAGTAATCCGGTTGCCATGCTGGCTTCGGAAAAATTTACAGTATTCTGTTTGTGGGCCTCTAGAAACACGGCGTTGCCCACAAAATTCTCCATGCCCATATCAAAAATGCTCAATACGTGCTTCATTCGAAGGGCAAATGAACCATAGTGTGCCATACGGTGTGGATGCTTATCCGGATTGTTTTCCCAACTCTCCTGCACTTCATCCTGTATATTACCACGTATGAAGTTTTGCCCATGGTAATTTTCATAACCCGTATAGGCAGAAAACGTCAAGAGTAATGCCATTAGGCCCAGAGCAATCGTCATTACCCTAGACCTAAAGGCATCCTTCCAGAATTGTTTTGCCAATATAACAATTACTTGTCTGCGCATTTTTTAAAATTTATAAGTAGCGTTCAGAAGTACATTTCGCGGAGCACCCGGACCTAATCTATCTGGGCTCAATCCCCCCAACCAATATGTTTCATCGAACAAATTGTTCACTTTTAAAGTTAATTGCATTCCCGTATTGTTCGGCCTATAGTAAACAGCCGCATCAAATACAGTGTAGTCCGGTAACAACACCCTATTCGTTGCATAGGTGGGGTTGTACCACGTAAACCTTTCATCCATATATTGTGCACCAAATCCAAGTCCGATACCTTTTAGGCTTTTATTGGTAAAATCGTAACGCCCCCAAAAATTTGCATTGTGCCTTGGGGCACCCCCTATACGTTCACCAATAAATTCTTCAATAGCATCCTCTACAATTTCGGCGTTATTATAACCATAGGAAGCTATCAATTGAAAGTTGGGAGAAACATAACCGGAAATATCCATTTCAAAACCCCTACTCCGTTGCTCACCTCTTGTAGTCAGGTTGTCTAGATCGAAGGTGTCCCCAAGTAGAATATTTTTCTGGTTAATATCGAAAATGGCCAAGTTTGCAAATACCTTTCCGTTCATGAATTCGCCCTTAAGACCCACTTCCTTTAAACTACTTTCCAAGGGGTCAAACCTTCCAGGGGAAGCGGCCCAGAAAAACCCTTCTGCAGTTGGTGATAAGGATACGGTATTGGTATGTGGTTGGAATCCTTCCAAATACGTAGCGTAGGCACTAATTTTATCCGTTACCTCATACGTCAAACCTATTCTTGGAACGAACGCGTTTGCCTTAAATTCCTGCTCATCACCCTCATAATCAAATATATCAGTAAACCATTCGTATCTCAAGTTTAACAAAGCAGAAAATTTTCCAACCTTGAACTGGTTCTGTATATAAATACCATCACTGATATTAAGGTTTGCAGGGATGGTCAATTCAGCAAGATTATAGGCATTGGTATTTCTTGCGCCATTAAAGGGATCTTCCAAATTAAAGTGGGGAACGGCGGGAACCGGCATCGTAACACCATCAACTGTCATTTGCTGAAAATTATCCGGATTGCCAGGGTCAAAATTGGCCTGTCCTCCACCCACGGTCAGGTATCTTCTGGCGCGTAGAAAGCCAGCACCGTTTTTACGTTCCCAACGGGTGGCATCATAACCTACCAAGGTTTTATTGGTAATCTTTTCGGTTTTGATATCGTAATTGAAAAATCCGCTGAAATTATCGGTCTCCCAATATTGCTGTCTTCTATCATAGCGCATTCTTGCCAAGGTGGGTTTTACGTTTCCATCGATGTCAACAGCTGTACCATCCACTCTATGTTCGGCCAAATCCTCGTCCCAGGTCTGTTTCATGTATTGTGCATTAAAGCCAAGGTTTTCAGTAAATTTTTTACTGAAATTGGTCATGAAAATAAACTCCTTGTTTTTGTAATGATCATTAGATGCGCCCACATTTCTTGATATAGGGGTGCTATTTATATCAAATTCCCCATTAATGGCCCCAAAAATGGGTTGGCCCCTATCCAAGTTCCCTTCGGCATTATTATATATCATTTCAACATTCAGGGAAGTACTTTCATTTGGGATATAACTAAATGAAGGAGCAATCAATAAGGCATTGTTGTTTACAACATCCCTAAAAGAGTCCGCTTCCTGAAATGCTGCGTTAAAACGATATAATAGTGTTCTGGATTCGTTTAATGGTCCCGTAAAATCAGCAGTAGCCCGCAAGGTTCCAAAGCTTCCTGCCGCTATAGAAACTTCATTGCGTTTTTCAAGCAGAGGTTTTTTGGTCACCATGTTCACTGTACCACCTGGGTCTGCACTTGAAAAGGTGACAGAGGATGGACCTTTAATGACTTCTACCCTTTCTAAATGGGATGTAATAGGCTGAAGGAAATAATACTGTCGTGTACGCATTCCGTTCAAGACTTGCCCATCATCGGCTTGGGTAATACCCCTAATATTATAATGGTTGTAAAGTCCGGTGGGGGCAACGTTGCTTACTGTTTTCACCGCATCTACCAACTGAAATGCCTGCCTGTCCGCCAATAATTCCTTGGTTACCGTAGTTATGGCCTGTGGCAACTCCTTATTGGCAATGGCAACTTTGGTGGCAGAGAAGGAATAATCGCTATTATAGTCTTGCCGCTCCCTACCCACTACCTCAACAGATTGTAACTGTTCAACACTTTCCTGCATTTGTAGTGTACCCAAATCATAGGTTTGGATTTGATTGAACTCCCTTTCCAATTTTATGGTGCGATATCCAATATATGCTATGGTCAGATTATATTGTGCTACTTGTGGCAGCGCCAACATAAAGTTCCCATTGGTATCGGTAACCGCACCGCCCTTGTTGCCATTATTGTTCGAGTAGGAGACGGTAGCTCCAAAAACAGCATTGGACTGCTCGTCTACCACTTTGCCCGTTACGGTTTGTCCAAATGACAAGGTGGATATTAATAAGCTTATGGTGATCAAAAAGTAATTTTTCATTTTCTTTCTTAGTGGTTAAATAGTTTCTAGATATATTTGATTTAATCGGCCCGCATCAATTTCATTGGCCCTAAGTTGCTGGGCCAAAACACCTTCCTTCATAATACCGATTGTCGTTCCCAATTCGACTGCATTAAAAATGTCATGCGTTGCCATAAAAATCACCTTGCCCATTTCAGCCAATTCTTTACAAATTTTGGTGAATTCCGCAGTAGCTTTTGGATCAAGTCCGGAAGTTGGCTCATCCATAAAAATGACTTCTGCATTTTTCGCGAGGGCTACGGCAATACCTACCTTTTGCCGCATACCTTTAGAGTAGGAAGACAATCTTTGATGGTGGGCTTCAGATTGTAAATCGGTTTTGGTTAAAATTTCTTCCAACTCTTCCGTAGTATACTTGAAGCCTGCCAAACGACTAAAAAAGTCAAGATTTTCGACACCGGTCAGATTCCCGTATAATTGTACAGTTTCCGGAATATAGGCCGTAAGAATGTTGGTGTTGTCTTTACCAACTTCTTTATCTCCAATGAACGCCTGGCCTCCATCTTTTTTTATAAAACCAAGAAAAATGTTTATGGTGGTAGTTTTACCGGCACCATTTTGGCCCAAAAGACAAAATATTTCTCCTTTCTCAACTTCAAAGGATACGTCTTTTAAGGCAACCTTTCCATTATAGGATTTGGTCACGTTTACTGCTTTAAGCATGTGATATTATTTAAATTAATAGGTGTGGAGGCTCCCTAAAGCTTTTTTAGAATACATTCAGCCTTATAGGAGTGATAGGTTTAAGGAAATTCATCTAGGCTATATACTGGAATCAAAGAATTAGGTATTCCTATGGACGGAACATGGCCTTTTTTTACTCCCGGTGTAAATTGCTAAATGAATTGGATTAGGTGTGGTGGGGGCCTTGTTACATGAATATAGGTCAAACCCTTGGTATAATGTACTATTGACCTCCCATGACTTTGCTTTTTTTTATATTCTACAAGGATATTGTTTGAGAAAACTACTCCAGAATTATCATGAAGTAAAGGTGTGAAACCAACTGCAGCGGAAATAACACAAAGTTCACATTTATTGGAAGAGGAATTATCATCATGGCCCAATACATGCAAACTGGTTACCTTGGTTAATAAAAACAAGGTAATAAAAGTGACTAAAAATATGTTATTTCTAGATTTCATACTTTTCCCAAAACTATTCATTTTTTTACTACAATAAAAAAGAAATATCAACTTCATTATGGTATTACCTCCTTTTTACAGTTTTTATCTTTCTTTTTTCCCTAACCACACAGTGGTTATTAAAACATAACTTGCTATCGGATTTTCGGATACCTTTAAGAGATTTATTTTGTTCTTAAATTTTTGACAGGACAATGTTAAATTTTCAAACATATCACCAGATTTGTGGAAAGGGAAAAGATAATCCTGAGCATATTCAACTGGCC
>CAYGUY010000106.1:0-10294 GCA_964353165.1 uncultured Maribacter sp. | reverse complement strand
CGCATACGCTACCGTATACGGTAATTACCAAAAAAATAAACCGTTGACCATGAATGTAAGTAATTCATTGTCAACGGTTTAATTCGTAGCGAGAGAGGGACTTGAACCCTCGGCCTCCGGGTTATGAACTTTAACCGCTATTTTTTAATTTTACAACTTACTGAAAAACAAGTAGTTATGAAATTTAGTTTTACTGTTTTCACACAAATCGTATACGGTAGCGTATACGGTTTATTATTTTAAAGATAAAAATAACAATTTTCTTTTTTATTTAATTATTTACGTTCTGAACATTATATAATTGTATTCAAATATTTTATTTAAAGTAATTTTGAATTAGTAAGTCTTATTTTTTTCGAAACTAGAATTTGAATCTGTAGCCTTGCCTAAAAATAGGGCAATCGGGATTAAATTAAATATGAAAGTTGACCACTTCGCGTATTTAGGTACCGGTAATAACTAGAGAATCCGGGCTATTTTCATTCATTTCGATATACTAGTTGGGGGATATATCCACCAAGTTTTTAGAGCCCATCGGTTTTTAACAAAGTTTTATGCCATAATTCGTAATTTTGTTATGTATTCAAATCAGGTACTGGAATGGTAAAAACGAAATTGGAAGACATGCCGATCAAACATCTCATCAGTTTCAACAAGCTATTGGAATATTATGATGACCTTGCCCAAAGTGAAGACAGCTATTTAGCGGCCAAAGCAAAGCGTGTTCTAGATGCTCAGCGGCCTTATCCTGAACTGCGTATTGGTTTTGACGACTACTCTTTGTTAACTAAATATGAAGATGTTATCAATCTTATTTTAGAGGACTCGTTTTCCGAGGTTCTGAGCGGAAATGAGATAAAGACGGCCACACTACCTTATAACGACCTTATTTTCAATTCTTCAAAAAGGTTCAAGAAAATAGTGGAGGACGCAGGTCCTGATTTTGAACCTAAGATAAGAAATCAAGAAAAGGACATGGATTATATGATGACAGCCCTTGTAGTGCTAAATTTCTACTATGGGTTTCGGCTTGATTTTTCGCGGTCGTACTTTTATGATATTCCAGATGCGAACGGTGTTATGCACCACTACCGAATCCTATACAACGCCGACTTTTTTGAGCTTCATCCAACCAACAAGGCAAAGGAGCTTACGACTGATGATGTAGATGAGTTACTAGAGAATTACCATTCCATTGACCTTTGGAAAGAAAAAATCCCGCCAGGTAGTTTTATTTCCAAAGGATTCGTAATAGCCAATATGTTCGATGTTACTGCCGAACATGCCATTTCAGATATCAAATCAGCCTTGATATCTAATAGAAAAGTGCAACAAGGAGGTTCGATTATGCAAAGTTTACAAGAAACTTTTCGTTCCTTCTTTCGACTTAAGAGCATCCATCTAAGTTTCGTAGACTACAACGAGCGGAATGACAGATTTGAAGCTGTTCATGATGGCGGCAATGAAAGTGTTCTATTGGCTGATAATGCATCCGTTTCGTGCGTTTCGACGCTGTGTCCAAAATCGTACAAGGCCTTAATAAAGGATAACAAACTTTTCACTGTCTCTAATGTGGATAAATATTTTACACGCTATGAAGGTATTTCCCCCTATAGCAATCTTAGGGCGGCAAACTATCAAAGTGCCATACTTGCCCCAATAGCGGACAACGGAAAATTGTTAGGTGTTCTAGAAATAAGTTCGCCCAATAAGAATGAACTGAACAGTGTAGTCGCCACAAAGCTCGAGGACATTATGCCGTTCATTGTAAGCTCTGTTCTACGTTCGAAGGCCGAGGAAGCGAATTTCATTGATGCTATCATCCAAAACGAATGTACCTCGGTGCATTCATCGGTATATTGGAAATTTCAAGAGGAAGCGCGAAACTTTATTAAAAGCAGTTTATCTGGGGATGAGCATCCGACCTTTAAAGAAATACTTTTTGAAGATGTCCATCCGCTATATGGCCAAATTGATATTAAAGAGTCATCTACTGCCCGAAACATTGCAATTCAACGAGACCTGATGATTCAGCTGTCCGACATCGAAACTATTTTAGTTGTTGCTTTAAAGCATACCCAGCTACCCATTTATGAAGAGTTGATATTTAGGTTAGGCAACCATCTTTCAGAAGTCAAGGAGTCGATCAATACCAGTAGTGAACTAGATATCTTCAACTTTATAAAAGAGGACGTAAACCCTGTTTTTGAGCATCTAAAAAAGGAAAATGCACAAATTAAATCGGATATTCTAATTTACGAGAAAAGTATCGACCCAGCTACCCACTCATACTATGACCATCGTAAAAATTATGATGTTAGTGTGCGTAGCATAAACAAAAAATTAACAGCATTGTTAGACAAGCGGCAGGAGGAGGCACAGTTGATGTTCCCTCATTTTTTCGAACGTTATAAGACCGATGGCATAGAGCATAACATGTATATAGGTAAGGCTATTTCAAACGATCGTAGTTTTAGCCCCATATACCTCAACAACCTCAGACTTTGGCAGCTTCAGGTCATGTGCGAAATGGAAAACAAGCACTATCAGCTAAAACCAGAACTACCTGTTCCCTTAGATGTGGCATCGTTGATTTTGGTGCACAATACATCGCTGGCCATACGTTTTCGAATGGATGAAAAAAGATTTGATGTAGATGGTGCTTATAATGCGCGCTATGAAATCATAAAAAAAAGAATAGATAAATCTTATATAAAGGGTACTAATGAACGCTTGACGAATACCGGTAAAATGGTTATAGTGTACAGTCAAAAGACTGATGAACTTGAATACCTGCGTTATGTAAAATTCTTAAAATCAAAAGGATATTTCACAGGAAAGTTAGAGATAGTGGAACTTGAAGGCCTTCAGGGCGTGGCAGGCCTGAAGGCCATAAGGGCAGAAATACTCTACAAAAAAAATAAGGCATCTGAACGTACCTACACCTATCAAGACCTTATGGAAGAATTAAAGGCATAGTTTCAAACACCCCTTTCCGGACCAAGATAAGCGAAGGCTACAGCAAAGGCCAATACCGATATGATGATGCCGACCATAAAAATCACATAGGTCAAACGTAGAATTTTATACTTCCGGTGCAGCACAAGGCCTAAAAAATAAAGGTCTTTGGTCAGCGAAGTATAAATGTATTCCTTATCCTTGACCAGCTCGCCGATGGCCCACTCGTAGTCGGTCAATTTCATTTTGTGAAAATTACCGAAGAATAGCAGGTTTACTTTTTTATTCGCCACATCTTCTTTCGTGAACTGACCTCCGGTAATGTTAGGTCTGGTTGCCAAGACGGCAAGAACCATCGATACGACACTGAAAATCAAGAAAATAAGGGTTGGAAATATCAAATAGAGGTTAGAGGGGTTGTCAAGTTTGGGAATAAGGTTAGAAAGTGCCACCGAAATAATGATGGCGTTTACCGAAAGTAGAATGTTAGCCTTGGTATCGGCGATATCACTTAATGTCAAGTGGTTCTTGAGCGTTACACGAAACAAGGTCTGTACGCTACGGTCCGGACTTTCTTCTTTGTACTTCGCTTTTAGCAGCTCTTTTTTTACTATGTCCTTTTCCATTTTTTTCTCCTTGAGCAACATTTTTAAGTTTTTGGCCTTGCCCTTGCCCCAGTTCTCCTTTGCATAATCAGTGTAGAAGCGATGCCCTGTTCTGAACATATCTATATTTACATTTCGCCATTCTTTTTGCGAATACTCCCTTATGCCCAACATTTTTAATTCTTGCCTAAGATAATCAGTAGTCTCTAGATAACTTTTTTGTCCTAAATGGGAAGAATCCGCATCACATATAATTTCTTCAAGAAGATTTTTCGGCTCGTAATGGAGTTTTGTGGCATTGATAGCATCAATTACTCTCTTTGTCTTGGCTTCAGGATAATTTTTGCTCTTTAAAAATTCCTCAGCAATAATACAGCTATTGGCCTCGTGGTTATCGGTTCCTTTGGTATAGCCGGTATCATGCAACCATGCAGCAACTAGCAAAACCTCTATATCTTCATCAGATAGGTTGTGCGCAGCAAGTAATTCTTTAGTACTTTTAACGACTCTTTGGGTGTGTTTGAGGTTATGGTAAAGATATTTTGAATCTAAGGCATTGGTCAACAGATTCGTGCTGAAATCTTCGGTTTTCTCTATGATATTGGACATAACATTTATATTCTTAGTCTCCCAAATTACGAAATTTTGAACGGTAGAAGATTCTTATGAAACATTATTTAACTATCTCCTTACTTATCCTTCTAAGTGGCTGTGCCACCTACGATACCAAGGTTGCCACGGCCCCATCCGGGGAGGAATTTTCTACACAGAAGAATATCGTGCATACCATTTATCTTATTGGGGATGCCGGTATTTCTCCGGTGGATGGTATGAATGCCCCCTTAAAAATCTTTAAGAACGCCCTAGACAAGGCCAGTGAAAATAGTACCGCTATTTTTTTGGGCGACAATATCTATCCGGCGGGCCTTCCCGATAAAAAAGATTCTACACTGGCCTACCAAAGGGCAAAGAACCATTTAGATGCTCAGCTAAACACCTTGAGTGATTTCAAGGGCCGCCCACTGTTCATTCCCGGAAACCACGATTGGTATAACGAAGGGCTAAAAGGCTTGGCCCGGCAAGAAAATTATATCAAGAAAAAACTGAAACAAAAGAATCCGTTCTTACCTGAAAATGGATGCCCTATCGAAGTCTTGAACGTATCGGACGAAGTGGCAATTATCGTCATAGACACGGAATGGTACCTTACCAACTGGGACAAGCACCCTACCATGAACGATAATTGCGAAATAAAAAGTAGGGCCAAGTTCTGGGAGGAAGTCGAAGCTGCTATTAAAAAGAACAGTGCCAAGACTACGCTAATCGCAATGCACCATCCGATGTTCTCGTACGGACCCCATGGCGGTCAATTTTCGTTCAAGCAACACCTTTTTCCGAGTAGCAGTAAGGTAGCCTTACCCTTTTTGGGCAGTTTCATCAACCTCTTGCGTAAAACTTCGGGTGCATCCCCGGCAGATATCATAAACAAACGGTACACCGAATTCAAAAACCGTATGGTGACCTTGGCACAATACTCACAAAAGGTAATTTTCACTTCTGGGCACGAGCATACCCTTCAATTCATCAAAGAGCATAATACTCCCCAAATCGTTAGTGGTTCAGGGGCAAAAAAAGGAGTTACCAGGTTACTCAACGGAAGCCGTTTTTCAACTGGACATAGAGGTTATTCCATTTTAGATATCTATGAAGATGGTTCGTCAAAAGTCCGATTTTATGGAGTAAAAGATACGTCTAAAGAGGAAGGTGGGGAAGAATTCTTGTTCCAGACCAACGTATTGCCACCTGAAAAAACCACCTATACCGAGACCTACGACGAGGCCTTCCCCTCAAAGACCAAAGCTTCCATATATACTCAGGAAGAAATCGATAAAACTTGGTTTTTTAAAAGCATATGGGGAAAACGGTACCGCACCTACTATGGAACTGAGGTTACTGCCAAGACGGTGCGCCTGGATACCCTTTTCGGGGGGCTAACACCGGTGAGAAAAGGAGGAGGCCATCAATCGAAGTCCTTGCGGCTTCGCCACGCCAGCGGCAAGGAATACGTAATGCGGGCACAACGAAAGGTATCCGAGCTGTACCTGCAATCAATGGTGTTTCAGGAGCGCTACGTTATCGATGACCTACAAGATACGTTTGTGCAAGAACTTTTAGAAGATTTCTATACCGGGGCACATCCGTATGCACCCTTTACCATAGGTGACCTCTCAGATGCAATCGGTATTTACCATACGAACCCTAAACTGTTCTTCGTTCCCAAACAAGCCGCATTGGAAGATTTTAATCATGATTTTGGTGATGAGCTGTACATGATAGAAGAGCATGCCGGGGACGGACATGGGGATATGTCGAGTTATGGTTTTTCTGACAAATTGATTAGTACCGACGAAATGCTGGAAAACCTCAGGGAAGATGAAAAATATGAGGTGGATGCCGAAATGTACGTTAGGGCACGATTGTTTGATATGGTGATTGGTGATTGGGACCGTCATGTAGATCAATGGCGATGGGCAGAGTTCAAAACAAAGGAATCGAAAAAAATAATCTACCGTCCAGTACCTAGAGATAGGGATCAGGCTTTTTCTATCATGGGCGATGGGTTTTTTATGGGTCTTGCTACACGGCTCGTTCCTGGTCTGCGCATAATGGAGGGGTTTAAAGAAGAGATACGGAGTGTTGAAGGTTTCAATTCTTCCCCTAAGACCTACGTGCTTGATGTAGCGGTGTTATCCCAGACTACAAAAAAACAATGGCAAATCGAGGCCAAATTCATTCAGGCCAATTTGACGGCCGAGGTAATCGACAAGGCTTTTCTGAATTTCCCTTTAGAAGTCAGGGACGAAACTGTGGTCGAACTGAAAAGGGTACTGCTAGCAAGGATAAAGGATATCGAACATACCGCCAACGCATATTACAAAGTGCTGAACCGCAACGCCGTGGTGGTAGGAACCGATAAAGACGATTGGTTCGAAATCGAAAACCTTAGCAATGAAACGGTGACCGTTCGGGTCTTTAGGAACATCGATGGGGAAAAAAAGAAAAAGTTCTTCGATAAAACCTTCCATAGTGATGATACCAAAGAGGTCTGGGTCTACGGACTTGATGACGAGGACCGCTTTGAGGTAAAGGGAAATGCAAAGGCGAAAATCAAAGTACGTCTTATCGGTGGGCAGAACAACGACCGGTATGAAGTAGCCGAGGGAGGCCGAACTGTCATTTATGATTATAGAACCAAAAAGAATCGGTTCGATGATGTTACAAAGGCTAAGGTGAAATTGACCGATGACTATGAAATAAATACCTACCAACCTTTGAAAATAAGAAATTCGTTCAACCGCATCTTACCGTTAGTAGGTTTCAACCCCGATAGCGGAGTTAATATAGGTTTTGCAAATACCTATACCTATAACGGTTTCGGACAAAACCCCTTTACACAACAACACACCTTTAATGCCAGTTATTTTTCGGCAACCAGTGGTTTTGAAATAGCTTATAAAGCCGAATTCGCAAATACCTTCGGTAAGGCTAACCTTGAAATTGCGACTGAGTTCACTACCCCCAACTTTGCTGTTAACTTCTTTGGCTTAGGTAATGAGACAGAAAATTTTGATGATATCCTTAATTTTGATTACAACCGTGTTCGCTTGGGAACGGTCCACGTGTCGCCATCAGTAGTGTGGCGCGGGGCACTGGGCAGCACTATAAGGACAGGAGTGTCTTATGAGGCAATAGAAGTAGAAGAGACCGCAAATAGGTTCATCAATACGGTTTACCAAATGAACGGCGAGGAGACCCAAAAAAGTTTCGTGGGACTTGATTTTGAATATGGCTACGATAATAGCGATAATCCTGCATTCCCTACTTCAGGCATGGCCACTTCAATTCATCTAGGCTACAAAACCGAAAATGGCGGCGAGGGCAGCTTTGGGTATGTTATACCCAGCCTGTCTTTCAATTACAAGCTCATCCCCAATGGCAAGCTGGTTCTCGCCACTCTATGGAAGGCCCATTTCAATATTGGCGATGGTTTTGAGTTTTATCAGGCCGCCAGTATCGGTGGTACGGATGGCTTACGGGGCTTTCGAAACGAGCGGTTTACGGGCAAAAGGTCGTTTTATCAGAACAGTGACCTACGGTTGAGCCTTGGTAAGTTGAAAACAGGAATTTTACCCACAGCACTAGGTGTTTACGGGGGTTTTGATTATGGACGTGTGTGGCGACCCGATGAAACATCTAATGTTTGGCACACCTCCTACGGGGGAGGGTTTTTCTTGGACGTATCAGGACTTACATCGATACGAGCCGCCATTTTCAATAGTGAGGAAGGAATGCGAATCTCCTTCGGACTCGGTTTTGGGTTTTAACTGATTTTATTTTCAGGTCGGCCATCCATGGCAACCGAAAAGTTGTTCATAAGCTTAGTTCAACTTATAAGAATAGAGGTAACCGCCCTCCTTGTTACGTATCTCGTCGGATAAGAGCAGGGTAGTTTCATCTTTGAAACAGACCGATTCTAGTTGCGTTCGAATACCCAAATCTATTTCCGAGAGCTTTCCCTTGATAAACGCGTCGTCGATAAAATCGGTAATCGTCCAAAGTTTTCCATATCCCAAAAGTACAACGGTCTTTCCGTTTGGTGAGATGGCGGCGGAGGTAATCTGACAGGTATCCCAATCTTCACAAGTCTTTATGGTACCCATTAATGTAGCGATGTAGTTTCCTTTGACCGCGGGAATACGATAAATCAAAGTCTCGCCCGTAAATGGGTCGGCCCTGTTCTTCGTAAAGATATATAAGTGCTGCTTAAAGTGAAAAAATGCTTCCGCATCGTAGTTTCGCTCACTCTTAATTGGTGGAAATTCCTCTTGTTCTGGGTAATGGAACCAGATGCGATGTGATTCTATTTTGTCACCCTTTTCAAGCTCAGGGTTCTGTAGCTTGTAAATACGAAGGTTCTTTCTGTCGTTCTTATTATTCCCAAAATCACCGATAAAAAGATTTCCTTCTTTGTCAGTGGTCAAGTCCTCCCAATCATGGTTTTTTGCATTTTTGACCTCTAACTTCCGAAGCATATTTCCGTTGAGGTCCACCTTGTAAATATTGTTTCCATTTCCCCTATCCTCAATAACCCAAACGGATGCATCATCGAATTTAGCAAGGCCTGAAATCTCTGTAAGCCTGCTTGGCATATCGGTAATCACCTTTAATTGGCCCCTTAATCCACATCCCGTATTTAGAACAATAATAAAAACGCATAAAAGTCTATTCATAATCAAAGGTCTTTTTAACTTATTGAATTTCAAAGTGATCAGCTGCCACGGGTAATGATTTGGTCTAACGATTTCCATACTGATATTCCTACGAAAACTTAGAAAGGTTGCTTTTGCACTATTGATATGCAATCAAATATTTGAGAAATGTTTTCAATTCAGATTTTAGCTCAAAAATTCTTGACTATCCCTTACACTATTTGATTATCACTCCGGATCAGATTCTATTATTTTTTAAAGGCTTAACTTTTCTATTGCATTATATTTGGCATGTAACACGTAGTAATCGCATGCAAGTTCGGTGAGTTTATAACCTGTAGCATTTTTGATATCACCTTTGGTCTTGGGACTGATAACCAGAGAAATAATATTTTCCCTACATGTTTTTTTGTCTTTTGAAAGATAAGGGATTTCCGATACTTTAGTAGCTAAAAGTAAATGTTAGTGGGAAGTATTAATTTTATAAACCACAAACTATAGGCTAATACCGGTAGGTTAAGATTGGTGATAACAATCAATGTCTATTTTAGGACAGTATATCTTTTCAACATAACTTCGGATTTTTATTGCCTTAGTAATTATCAAGGTGATATTTATGGCAAAAGCTGTCGGATTATAATTCTATCAGGGAAATTTTTTTTAAAAAATTTAAGGAGTAAGTATCCAAAAAGTTTAATGAAATAGCAAAATTGTGAGAAGATTTGATTTTGATAAGAATTACTATGGCCCTTTAAAAAGAACTATTGTTGGGACTTTCTCTTTCCCGGGTAAAATTATGGCTAAATGGAATAAGGCTATAAATAATTAATTCCAACTCTGGTATGCTAAGTTTTAAAGCAAAAAGTAAAATTAATTAAATATGAATCGTTTTGAATCGTTTTGAATCGTTTTGGTATTGATTTACTATTTTTAATATATGAAAGCGTCAAAACGCCTTTCATGTAGACCTATTCGGTTACCTATTTTGAAAAAATAATTATAACTGTTTGTTTATTAATAGGATAGGGAAGGGGTTTCTGACTCTTCCACCCCGACCAAGAAAATCGAATCACTAAAGTGGTTGGATTTTTTTTGAGCTCATTGCCTTTTTGTGTTAAAGGAACTCATTTGATATCACTAATATCACATAAAGCGTTTACGTTTGGTTGACTATTTGGTACTAAAAAGTCGCTTGACCTCCTCCCATTTTACAGGATAGTTAATCATGGTAAATTTATATTTAACTTAAATATTATAAACCCGACGGTTTTCGATTTGTAACGTTCAGAATAACAGTATTTTATATGTTTAATTCAGCAACCGCATACGCTAACGTATACGGTAATCACCCAAAAAATAAACCGTTGAAAATGAATGTAAGTAATTCATTATCAACGGTTAAACTGGTAGCGAGAGGGGGGCACGATCCCCCGACCTCCGGGTTATGAACTTTAACCGCTA
>CAYGUY010000105.1:0-10309 GCA_964353165.1 uncultured Maribacter sp. | reverse complement strand
CATGCCTTGGAAGCCGAGTACGTTCCATTGGTCTTAGCAGCAAAAGAAGACTTTTACGAAAAGGAACTCAAAAGAACGGTTAGCCAATTTGGAAATATCGCCCAAGTATAGAGTGCTTTTGAGATACGCACAGACCCGAAAATTGCCACAAATATCAGGGGATTGAATAGCATACAATTGCATTATGAAAATGGCAGATGGTTCATAGATAGTTGGACCTGTGAAATGAAGCATCCTAACAACCCCTTGGTCGCTCAATTTTAATGGAGCAGTAACACTGTTTTTTCCATAGGGCTGTTTTAACGAGGCCATAAAAACAAAACTAGCCAAGGCTTGCCCACCGTTACACGATGCAAATACACCCGCGCTCTGGCGCACTTAAATACCGTAAAATTAACCCTCAGTTTTCTGTACATAACTAATTACATGAAAAGCCCTATACCCATTGTTTTTTAACAACAAAATATTATCTTACGTCTTATTAGTTATTACCCCTATATTATAGTTTAAACAAGTAGTAAATCCTTGCTATATTCCTTAGTGTAGGTTTTTCTTGAATGCACATTTTGTGCAGATAACTGCTATACATATTGGATGAAATTGACTAAAAAAATAGAGACCGAAGTTCTTAAAGTCTATGATTCATGGCTACAGGCCTACCTAAACGGTGATGTAGCAACCTATGACGCGCACCTAGACGATACCTACCATTTTATTGGCTCTACCAACAACGAAGAGTTTCTCGATCGGAAGGCAACCACTAATTTTTTTGAAGCCACAGCAGACCAACTGGCAGGAAAATGTCTGTTGAAAAATGAAAATAAAATATTAGAAAAATTTGGAGAACTTATTTTCATCACTCAAGTGTTTGATGCTTGGTTCTTAAATGGCAGCGAATGGACCTACTACAGTCGCTTCCGATTTTCATCCGTATTACAAGAAAAAAATGGCGGTTGGCGATTTATCTATCAACATTTCTCTACAACGGATAATAAAGCGGACGCCGGAGAAACCATTGGTTTTGATAAAGTAAATGCAGAAAACCAAGAATTACGTGAAGCGATTAAACGCAGAACATTTGAACTTGAAGCAAAAAATCGAGAATTAGAAATCGAAGGTGCTTTAGAACGCATTAGAGCCCAAGCTGTTGCCATGCAACAATCCTCAGACTTGTTGGATATTGTGGTGACCATGCGCAATGAATTCACCAAACTTGGTCACGAAGCCCATTATTTTTGGCACATGATGTGGTTGCCAGAAACCTACGAAAAAGCCATGACCTCTGGCGATGGTAGTAAAATTGGTTTTATAATGACATTGCCCAAGCATATGCATGGAGACATTCCGTCATTGGCCAATTGGGAAGTGAGCGATGACGCAACCGTCATTTACCCAATGAATGTAAAAGCTGCCATCAGTTATGTAGATAAAATGGTCAAGCTAGGTGATTTTAAGAATATTGATCCTCAAGCCCCCACCCATGATGATATTAGACATATGGGTGGTTTAACCTTTATTATGGCGCGCACCACCCACGGAGAAATCGGTTACTCCTTACCTGGTGTTGTAAAAAATCCTCCTGCTGAAGATTTACATATTTTAGTACAATTTGCTGGTGCTTTTGATCTAGCACATCGCCGTTTTTTAGACTTGCAAAAGGCGGAAAAACAAGCTAGGGAAGTTCAGATAGAATTGGCGCTGGAAAAAGTGAGAAGCAGGACAATGGCCATGCAGCATAGTGATGAATTGCAAGAAGCTTCGTTCCTGTTAGACCAACAAGTACGGGCCCTGGGTATTAAGACTAGAGGATGTGCCTTTAATATCTATGGACAAAACGATGCAACGGAATGGTTTAGCTCGGAAGAAGGTACCATGCCTGTTTACCGTACCCCAAGAGAAAATGTCTTTTTGGAATACTATGAAGCTGGTAAGCGAGGGGAATCATTGTATATCAAAGAATTTGAAGGTGATGCTTGTGCCGCTCATTATGACTATTTGTGCACCCTTCCTGTGATGGGAGAAGCACTAAGGGAATTGAAAGCCAATGGCGGTTCGTTTCCTGAGAAACAGATAGACCACGCCACCTTTTTTAAATATGGTTATCTCCTATTCATTACTTTGGATTTTGTGCCCGAGGCCCACGATATTTTCAAACGCTTTGCAAAAGTCTTTGAACAAACCTACACACGATTTCTCGACCTCCAAAAAGCAGAAGCACAAGCAAGAGAAGCGCAAATTCAATTGTCCTTGGAACGTGTACGTGCAAAGTCTATGGCCATGCAATCTAGTAGTGAACTTGAGACTATTATCCAAGTTGTACATGATCAATTTGTTGAATTAGGCATTACCCTAGATCATGCTGGATTTATCATAGACTATAAATCCAATGATGATATGATTATCTGGCTGGCAGATGAACATAAAGTTACACCCCAAATACGACTCCCCTACTTTGATTCACCACACTGGAATAGCTTTATTACTGCAAAAGAAAAAGGACATAAGCTGTTTGTAAATCACCTTGATTTTAAAACAAAAAATAAGTTCTACAATCAGATTTTCAAGTATGTTCCCGAACTTCCTGAGGATGCACGGAGCTTTTATCTTAAAATCCCTAGCCTTACGATAGCAACATCCCTTATTGACAATATTGGTCTATATATTGAAAACTTTTCAGGGGTACAGTATCAGGAAGAAGATCAAAAGGTACTCCTCCGATTTGGGGAGGAATTTCAGCAGGCCTATACCCGTTTTCTCGACCTCCAAAAAGCAGAAGCACAAGCAAAAGAAGCGCAGATAGAAGGAGCCTTGGAGAAAGTACGTTCACGTTCTTTAGCTATGCAAAAAAGTGACGAATTATTAGATGTAATTGGTATTGTATCAGAACAAGTACATGCATTAAGATTGAAATTTGATACAATTTGTTTTGGTGAAAGTAACAAAGACGGCGCCGTGAAATTTTGGCTAACGTCAAAAGGTTTACCGAAGCCTATTCTTGTAGATGTTCCACCTATAAAAAATAAAGGAGTACAGCGCGTAGTTAAAGCTCAAAAAGATGGTCTTAAGTTTTTAGCCGATGTTGTAACTGGGAAAACGTATACCGAATGGAATAATCATATGCTAACTAATAGTCAATTACAATACTTACCAGAAGCTGCTAAAACCTACTTAGCAGGGACATCTGGTTTTGCGAGATCTTCTTTTTTTCTAAAGGAAATTGCGCTGTACGCAATGAATTATAAGATTGAACCATTTTCTGATGCCGACAACGCTATTTTTAATCGATTCGCACAAGTATTTGACCAATCTTACACGCGTTTCCTAGATCTTCAAACAGCGGAAAAAAATGCCTATAAAAATAAAGTAGAAGCAGCTTTGGAACGGGTAAGGTCACGAGCAATGGCCATGCAAGAACCGGAAGAACTTAAAGACGTGGCCCAAATTTTACGCACAGAAATGGGACTGCTCGGCTTTGAGGAACTGGAGACCTGTAGTATTTATATTCTAGATAAAAAGGTAGCTACGGCCGAATGTTGGTATGCTATCAAGAACAGTGATAAAAACAGAGAGCTGGTAGCGGATCATATCTCCATGGACTTTACCGCAACATGGGTAGGCAAACAGATGCTGGAATTTCACGATTCTAAAGCTGAAACCAGATCTATAGTAATGAAAGGCGACATACGCAAGGAGTGGATTACCTACTGCATGGCCAAATCGAAAGTGCTAAAAGATGTGTACAGCGATACCATCCCGGATAGAACCTACCACCTACATAAATTTTCACATGGCGCTATCGGCGCGGCTTCCGCAGGAGATATATCTGCAGAAAGCTGGGCCTTGTTAAAACGGTCCGCTTCCGTTTTTTCGCTGGCATACGCACGTTTTAAGGACCTGACCCAAGCCCGAATAGATTTAAAACAATTAAAAAAGGCCAAACAACGGGCAGAAGAAGCACTATCGGAGTTACAACAGACCCAAAAGCAATTGATCCAATCAGAAAAAATGGCTTCGCTTGGAGAACTCACTGCCGGCATTGCCCATGAGATCCAAAACCCATTGAACTTCGTCAATAATTTTTCAGAGGTTAGTAAAGAACTGCTTGAGGAAATGCAGGAAGAAATAGAAAACGGGGATTTTGAAGAAGTAAAGGCGATAATGAACGATGTCATTCAAAACCTGGAAAAAATTAACCACCACGGCAAACGTGCAGATGGCATTGTAAAAGGGATGTTACAACACTCAAGAAGCAGTACCGGCACCAAAGAACCAACGGATATCAATACCCTGGCCGATGAATACTTACGCTTAGCCTATCATGGTCTACGGGCCAAGGATAAATCGTTCAATGCTGAATTGGTAACCGATTTCGACACTACCATAGGTAAGATACCTGTGATACCACAGGACATTGGGAGGGTCATTTTAAACTTGATCACCAATGCATTTTATGCGGTGAACGAGAAAAATAGGCTAGTAGCCAAAGACCTGTCAGGTTTTGGAAACCTGACAGGTGTATCAACGTTCCAACCTACCGTATCCGTTAGCACCAAAAAACTAAAAGACACTGTAGAAATCTCTGTAAAAGACAATGGTAAGGGCATCCCAAAAAATATCGTTGATAAAATATTCCAACCCTTCTTCACTACCAAACCTACGGGGCAAGGGACCGGACTGGGATTATCCATGAGTTATGATATAGTTACCAAAGGGCATGGCGGGGAGTTAAAGGTGGAGACGGAAGAAAATGTGGGCACAGAATTTATTATTTCTTTAACTCTATAAGAGGAAAAAACATGAAAGCAAAATCAATCAAAGGGAAATCTACAGAAGAAATTAAATTAGCATTAGAACAAAGCATGACAGACGGCTATAAACCAACACTGGCAATTTGCTTTATTTCAAAAAGTCTGGATAGAATTGCAATAAGTGAATTATTGGATGCAAAAAATATAGCCGTTTTTGGATGTACTACCAATGGCGAATTTACCGATGGCGAACCAGAAAAAAATTCAGCAGCTATATTATTGCTCGATATGAACAAAGAATATTTTCAAATTTTCTTTGAAGAATATCCGAACGGAAATTACAGAGAGATTGCTAATAATATGGCACAAAAAGCTAAAAATAAATTTTCGAAACCCGCTTTTTTACTGGGTACAAGCAATATCGCTGTTGATGGTGAAGAAATTCTGCATAGCTTAGAAGATGTAATTGGTATGGATGTAAATGCTTTTGGTGGTGCCGCAGGAGATGATTATTCGTTTTCAGGAACTTTTGTTTTTACAAATGGCCAAGATAGCGGCAATGCAATGGTATGTATTGCATTAGACGAAACTAAAATAGAAATAAAAGGTATTGCTACTTGTGGTTGGAAAGCAGTAGGTACAGTAAAAACGGTAACTAAAAGTGAAGGTAATCATGTTTATACGGTAGATAATGTTCCCGTATTGGATATTACAGCCAAGTATGGTGGTATCCAAAATGTTTCGCCCGAAAATAACAATCTGCTAGTAGAAATTGCCGCCATTTTTCCTTTGCAATTACAACGCGAAAAAGGAGACCCTATCATGCGTCCAGGATTACAGGTAGATTGGACGGATCATTCTTTTTATACAAGTGGCTCAGTTCCTCAGGGTTCAAAAGTTCGTTTTTCCCTCCCTCCTGATTTTGATGTAATAGAAAAAGTTGTAAAAGGTGTAGAAAATTTAAAAAATACAGAAATGCCCGAGGCAGATGCTTTAATTGTGTTTAGTTGTTTAGGCAGGATAATATCTTTAGGGCCATTGATGTCTCAAGAGTTAGAAGGAATCAAAAATGTATGGAATGTACCCATGGCAGGCATTTTCAGTAATGCAGAACTTGGCAGAGCTACTGGTGGAAATCTAGAAATGCATAATTTAACTACCTGCTGTGTAGCTTTAAAAGAAAAATAAAATGAACCAATCGTTACGACTTATAATTGATTTTTTAAATCAAATCGAAAATGTATCGATAGAAGAAAAAGATGCCCTTATAAAAGCAGCCAAAAAGGTAAAAAGTGATTTAGAAATTGCCGAATTTAAATTAGAACGAACGGAGAAAGTAAAACGAACCACTTCAATCCTTCTCGAAGAAACAATTGAAGAACTCGAACAAAAAAGAAAGGCAATAGAAGAAACTAATGTGGCCTTGCAACAATCGCTAAAAGATTTAAAATCCACCCAATCCCAACTCATCCAATCTGAAAAAATGGCATCGTTGGGTGAACTCACCGCAGGTATTGCCCATGAGATCCAAAATCCGTTAAATTTCGTCAATAATTTCTCTGAGGTAAGCAACGAACTTATTGATGAAATGAACCAGGAACTGGATAAAGGCGATTTGGAAGAAGCGAAAGCTATATCGGCAGACATCAAACAAAACCTAGAAAAAATAAACCACCATGGCAAACGTGCGGACAATATTGTAAAAGGTATGTTACAACATTCTAGAAGCAGTAGCGGCACCAAAGAACCTACGGACATCAATGCCCTTGCAGATGAGTATTTACGACTGGCCTATCACG
The DNA here is from genome assembly GCA_964353165.1 of uncultured Maribacter sp. GTDB lineage: Bacteria > Bacteroidota > Bacteroidia > Flavobacteriales > Flavobacteriaceae > Maribacter. The sequence continues at coordinate 3,762 of CAYGUY010000105.1, read as the reverse complement.
GTTTACGCGCCAAGGACAAATCGTTCAATGTGGAACTGGTCACGGATTTTGATAAATCTGTTGGTCTGGTGAACGTGGTGCCACAAGATATGGGCAGGGTCATTTTAAACTTGATTACCAATGCATTTTATGCGGTGAACGAGAAAAAGCAACAGGACGAAAATTTTAAACCTATCGTTACCGTGAGCACAAAAAAGACCGGGGACTATTTGGAAATTAAGGTGACGGATAATGGTAACGGAATACCAAAAGAGGTGGTCGATAAAATATTCCAACCCTTTTTTACTACCAAACCTACGGGGCAAGGAACCGGATTAGGATTGAGTATGAGTTATGACATTGTGACCAAAGGTCATGGGGGCGAATTAAAAGTGGAAACTGAAGAAAATGAAGGAACTGTATTTATAATTACGTTGCCAAAATAGTAGCGAAACCATGAACGAACCAATAAAAACGAAATGACCATACAAACCCGCTTTATTATCACTTTAATCTGCTTAACAACGTGTTTGGGTTTTGCCCAAGTACAAAAGCAAGAAATCAACCCTACCTATTTAAGCATAGCTGATGGTCTGGCATCCCCAGACGTAAAAGAGGTTTTACAAGATAGCTATGGCTTATTATGGATCGGAACAGGTAATGGCCTACAAAAATATGATGGCTACAGGTTTGAGACATTTAAACATGTACCAAACAATCCGAATAGTATAATTTCTAATGGTATTTGGAGCCTTGCAGAAGATGCAAACCATGATTTGTGGGTGGCAACGGACGAAGGGGTATCGAAATATGACCGAAAGAAAAATGAATTTATCAATTATCGGTTTGTAGACCTATTTAATTTACCCCCAGATGCAGGTCGTGCTTTTACCATTTTTATTGATTCCCAACAACGCGTTTGGGCTGCTACACAATTAATGGAATTGATAAAATATAATCCTGAAACTGATACTTGGGGTTTTGCCGACTATGAAATCCCTAATAAAGCCGAGCCTGACCATAATGGTTTTAGTATTGCAATAACCGAAGATGCACAGGGTGGTATTTGGTTTGGCTCCACTCTTTATGGTTTAATGCACATGGGTAAAGCCGAGAAAAGCTTTAAACCGGTAAAAGCTACTAATTTAGAAGGGTTTGACTTCGTAAATCCAGATAATCATATCTCATCTATATATTCAGATACTAATCATATACTTTGGTTAACCACCCGTAAAGGCGTTTACAAATTCAATCCCAAAACCAATAACCTAAAACCCCTTGTCGACTACAGTGATTCCGAAAATAGAATTTTCGATAGAATGAATAAGATTTTACCAGACCAACAGGGTAATATATGGATCACCAATAATTTTAAGGGAATATTGAAATTTGATGGAATTACGGATGATTATCAAGAAATTACAATCGCAGGAAAATTAAAAATGAATGGTACCATGTGGGACATAACCATGAGCCATTTCATTGTTGATCGTAGCGGTATTTTTTGGTTCGGGAGTTTGGAATCTGGCTTATTGAAATACGACCCAATCAATAAACCATTTTCCTATTTTTCGCATTCAGAAGAAAATCCACTGAGTATTAGCCCCAACGGTGTATTTGGTATTCTTGCTTCTACCGTAAAACCAGGGACAATGTATGTGGGCTCTAGAGGCGAAGGACTCAATATTTTTGATTCCAAAAAACGAAGCTTCGAAAAAGTAGCTTTTGATGTTGTTGATGATTTTTTTGGTGGATCTGTAAGAAGTATTGCAGAAGATCCAGATGGTACCCTTTGGTTGGGTACATGGGGCGATGGATTAATTGAATTAGATAAAAATAATCGTGAAATTAATCGGTACAAGTATGAAGCTGATAATACCAATACCATATCTAACACGCAAGTACGTGTCATTAGGCCAGATGGGCGAGGTAAACTCTGGGTGGGAACCAATAATGGATTAAATATTTTTGACCCTGCTACTGGAAATTTTCAGCGCTTAATGAGCAAAATTACGATGTCATATCCTCAAGACTTAGTATCAGAATTTGAGCAATTAGCTAACTCTACCCAAAGTATTGGGCTCATTGATAAGGTGAAGGATTCTGAAGACCGCTCTCAAGCTGTAGAAATAAATGAAGAGGGTACCTATTATATCATGTCGGTTGGGGAAGGAGATTCCAGAAGTATGGCCGATTATGGCTGGATAGAGAATGTGCAAAACGATACCATATGGAAATTTAACGACTTTAAAGAATCCTATTATGCCGGAGGTGGGGCAAAAAATAGGATTGTCATGGCGCCTATAAGGCTTCAACCTGGTTCGTACACATTACGTTTTAAAGCCGATGATAGCCATGCCTATGACGCATGGAATGTAGACCCTCCGGATCAAACGTCCTTATATGGTATAACACTTATTAAACCTTTAGATGACCAGCAATCTGAATCATTTGAGCAACGCATAGCCGAAAATAAAAAAGGCATTGTAATGGGAGGTAACAATATTTCTGATATTGAAATAGGTGCTAAATATATATGGGTGAGTGCAAATGGGCAAGGTCTAAATAGAATAAATCCTGAAACTAATGAAGTAATGTACTATGATTATGACCCAGAAAAGGAAAACTCCTTGTCTAGTAATAGTATTTTAGACATCCTAGAAGATAGTAAGGGTATCATTTGGTTGGCTACGTCGGAGGGAATTAATAGGCTTGACCCTGATACTGGAAAATTTACTCAGTTTACAGAGACCGATGGCCTTCCCACCAACCTCACAGAAGTAATTTTAGAAGGCGATAATGGCGAAATGTGGATTGGTACACAAAACGGAATCTCACAAATGGTTACCAACGAAAGTTTGGGTAAAGTAACCTTTATCAATTATAACGCAACCGATGGTCTTGGTGGGGATATTTTTATATCCTTAGGGGCGGCACGCAGTACGGATGGTACTTTTTACTTTGGCGGCGAGCATGGCCTCACTAATTTCAAAAGTATAACGGCGAACAATACCCCGCCCGCACTACTCATTTCAAATGTGCTGATCTCAAATAAATCGGTTTTGGATATGGGGTCAGAAAGCCCGTTGACCGAAAGTTTACTAAATACCGATTTGCTTAGTTTGTCACATCAACAAAACAACTTGAGTTTTGAATTTTCGGCCTTGCACTTCGCAAATCCTGAAAAGAATCAATATGCACACAAGCTTATAGGCTACGATGAAGATTGGATCTATGATAATCGGAATTTTGCTTCCTATACCAACCTAGATCCAGGTGAATATCAATTTGCCATAAGGGCTTCTAATGCGTATGGTATCTGGAACGAAGAAGGAAAGATCTTAAGGATCAATATTGCTGCACCATGGTGGCAACGTTGGTGGGCCTATGCACTGTATGCGGTCGTATTAGTTCTTGGTTTTATTATGGTAGACCGCTTTATGCGGGCAAAACTCAAACGAAAAGAACGAGAACGATCTCGTGAAAAAGAATTGGCGCATGCAAAGGAAATAGAAAAAGCCTATGACGAGCTAAAGAATACCCAGTCTCAACTCGTCCAATCCGAAAAAATGGCTTCCTTAGGAGAACTTACCGCTGGTATTGCCCACGAGATTCAAAATCCCTTAAACTTTGTCAATAATTTCGCTGAGGTAAATACCGAACTTATTGATGAAATGAACGAAGAGTTGGCTAAAGGTGATTTGGAAGAGGCCAAAGCGATAGCAAAGGACATCAAACAAAACCTAGAAAAAATAAACCACCATGGCAAACGTGCCGATGCCA
>CAYGUY010000104.1:2822-10337 GCA_964353165.1 uncultured Maribacter sp. | reverse complement strand
ATTAATTTCGCTCCTCAATATACATTTGACGTACTTTTTTAAAGAGATCGGAAGAATAGACAAAATCGGTCACTGCTTGGTTATCGGTCTTAAAGATTTCATTTTTCGTACCCTCCCATTCTTTGAGTCCGTCTTTTAGAAAAAGGATTTTCTCCCCAATTTGCATTACGGAGTTCATATCGTGGGTATTGATAACGGTAGTAATATCGTATTCCTCTGTAATCTCCTTGATGAGGTTGTCTATTAATATAGCGGTTTTAGGATCCAGCCCCGAGTTAGGCTCGTCACAAAAAAGGTATTTGGGATTCATAACAATTGCTCGTGCAATGGCAACTCGTTTTTGCATTCCACCTGATATTTCAGAAGGAAACTTGTGGTGTGCTTCAATGAGGTTTACCCGTTTTAGCACAGCGTCCACCCGATCTGTCATTTCAGATTTAGACTGTTTGGTAAACATCTCCAACGGGAACATTACATTGCCTGCAACCGTCATACTATCAAAAAGGGCACTGCCTTGAAAAACCATACCCATCTCTTGGCGTAGGTTTCTTTTTTCCTTATCTGATAGAGAGGCATAGCTATTTCCGTCATATACAATATCGCCTTCCTCGGGAACAAACAAACCTAACAGGCATTTTAAGAATACCGTTTTACCGGAACCACTCTGCCCAATGATGAGATTGGTTTTTCCGTTTTCAAATACTGTACTTACCCCCTTGAGTACATGTGCATCGCCAAATGATTTGTGTATGTCGTTTACGTTAATCATTAGCCTAACAAGAGTTGTGTTAATAGATAATTCAGTATAATAATGACCACACTGGTCCAAACGAAAGAGGTGGTACTCGCTTTACCCACTTCCAAAGCCCCGCCTTTCATGTAAAATCCATGATAGGAGGGAATCGTTGCGATAACGAATGCGAAAATCAATGTTTTTATAAAGGCGTAGGCGATGTGAAAGGGAACAAAATCCATCTGCAAGCCTTCTACAAAATTGGCGCTGGTTAAAAAACCTCCAAAAACTCCAGCAAACCATCCTCCAAAAATACCTACATACATAGATATGGCTATAGCAAAAGGATAAAAGAGCATGGCTATTATTTTGGGGAAAACGAGGTAGTTCAATGAGTTGACGCCCATCACCTCCAAGGCATCAATTTGCTCGGTTACACGCATGGTACCTATGCTAGAAGTGATATAGGAACCTACTTTTCCTGCCATGATAACGGATACAAACGTTGGTGCGAATTCTAGTATAACCGATTGCCTTGTGGCAAAACCAATAAGGTTTCTCGGGATTAAGGGATTGGTGAGATTTAAGGCCGTTTGAATGGCAACCACCGCTCCTATGAAAAACGAAATAAAAATAATGATGCCCAAGGATCCATAAATGAGCTCGTCTATCTCCTTTAAAATCAAGGATTTCATGATGCGCCATTTGGTAGGTTTTTTAAAAACCTCTTTTACCATTATGGCATAGCTGCCAATAGACGCTAAATAGTTCATGTACTAAATTTGGATTTCTTTATGTAAAAGTAACAATAAAGGCTTGCATTTAACCTTGAATTCATCTTTTAAGGGAGATTTTATTTACTTTTACTTTATAAAAATATAAGTATGTATTATAGTCGTGGTTTAGCTTTTCGTTTTGTTTTTATTTGTGCGTTTTCCTTTTTCTCAGTAGCCGGGCAGAAGAAATCTAAGGTAGAAGAAGATACGCAAATAAAGGTCAAACCAAAGTTGGTTGTTGGTATTGTAGTAGATCAAATGCGCTATGATTATCTAACGCGATTTTATGATCATTATGGTCAGGGCGGATTTAAACGCATGATCAATGAAGGGTTCAACTGTAAAAACAATCATTTTAATTATGCACCTACGAGTACCGGTCCAGGGCATGCATCGGTGTATACGGGAACTACACCTGCAACGCATGGGGTAATTGGTAACGATTGGTACGATAAGGATAACGACGAGTCGGTTTATTGTGCCGGTGATGACAGTTACGCTTCCGTTGGTACTACTAGCGATGCAGGACAAATGTCGCCGCATCGTATGACCGTTACAACGGTCACTGATGAGTTACGACTTCATACGCAAATGAGAGGAAAGACCATTGCCATTGCCTTAAAGGATAGGGGAGCGGTAATTCCTGGTGGACATACCGCAAATGCTGCCTATTGGTTTCACGGAGCAGATGAGGGAAAGTGGATAACCAGTACGTATTATATGAACAAATTGCCTACCTGGGTAAATGAGTTCAATAATTCTGGTGTGGTGCAATCCTACAAAAAAGCATGGACTACATTAAAAGATATCAATTCGTATAAGGAAAGTGGTTCGGATAATAATAATTATGAAGGATTGTTGAAAGGGGAGACAACACCTACGTTTCCACATAGCACTACAAACCTATTGAATAAGGAAAAGGAATTTGAAATCATAAAAGGTACTCCTTTTGGAAATAGTATTACGGCCGATTTTGCCATTGCTGCTATAGATAAAGAACAATTGGGAGCGGATGCCGATACCGATTTTTTAGCAATAAGTTTTTCCAGTACCGACTACGTAGGGCACAACTATGGCGTAAATTCAAAAGAAATTCAGGATACCTACCTTAGATTGGATGCCGATCTAGAGCGCCTTTTTAAAGAATTGGATAAGAAGGTAGGCGAAGGGGAATACACTGTTTTCTTGAGTGCAGACCATGCAGCTGTTGAGGTTCCCGCCTATTTAAAGGATATGAAAATACCTGCCGGCTATGTGGATTATAGTACCGTAAAATCCAAGTTTTCCGACTTTTTAAAATACAAATACGGTACGGAAGATATCGTTAAGAATTTTTCTAATCTTCAAATTTTTCTAGATCATAAGATTATCAAAAATCTGGATTTGGATGTAGAGGAGGTTCAAGAAGAAATAGCCAAAGAGTATTTGAGTTATGATTTTATAGATCGTGTATATACAGCGCATCAAATGTGGTCAAACGAGTATACAAGAGGAATTCCTTACATTTTACAAAACGGATACAATCAAAAACGCTCCGGTGATGTGCTGTTGGTCTTGAAACCAGGTTTTATTAGTTACGGAAAAACAGGCTCTACCCATGGGTCGCCCCAAATTTACGATACGCACGCTCCCTTATTGTTCTTCGGAAAAGGAATTAAAAAAGGAAGTACGGTAGAGCGTACCGAAATTCCTGATATAGCACCTACAATTTCGGCCTTATTAGGTATTTCATTTCCCAGTGGAAGCACAGGAAAACCTATTTCCGCTGTGCTAGAGTAGACCGTATCATGAACAAACTTCCCATCGGTATTTTTGATTCTGGAGTAGGGGGAACTTCCATATGGAAAGAGATTCAGGAACTCCTGCCCAATGAGGATACCATTTATTTGGCGGACAGTAAAAATGCGCCCTACGGTGAAAAATCTAAGGAAGAAATCCTTCAACTATCCATAAAGAATACAGAGTACCTTTTGCAGCAACAGTGCAAACTGATTGTTGTAGCTTGTAATACGGCGACTACCAATGCTATCAAATATCTACGGGACACCTACAATGTTCCGTTCATTGGAATTGAACCTGCTATAAAACCAGCAGCTTTAAATTCCACCTCAAAAACCATAGGCGTATTGGCAACCAAGGGTACTTTGACCAGTAGTCTTTTTCATAGCACAGCAAAAGATCATGCGGCCAATAGCGTTATGATTGAACAACAAGGAAAAGGTTTGGTAGAACTCATTGAGTGTGGTAAACTAGACTCAGCTGAATTAAGACACCTTTTAGAGGAGTATATGAAGCCCATGCTGGAAAAAGGAATAGATTATCTGGTTTTGGGGTGCACGCATTACCCATATTTAATACCCATATTAAAGGAAATACTTCCCGAAGGAATCAAAATAATAGATTCTGGGGAGGCAGTTGCTAGACAAACAAAAACAGTGCTAGCAAAATATGACCTTCTGAATACGTCCATTCATTTGGCTAAGCATCGGTTTTTTAGCAATACGGATGCTGAATTATTGGAACGTTTTGTATCGGATGTAGAGGCTACAAAAACCGTTCGCTTTTTAGACTTTTAAAGGTTCCCCAATTCTGGAATAGGTCAAATACGTAAACCCATATTGGTGTTTTTCGTCTTTAGGATGATACTCTTCTGCCGTAAGTTTCCAGTGGGTGGTATCTATCTCCGGAAAATAGGTATCCGCATCAAAGTTTGCATGCACCCGTGTGAGCTCAATTATGTCTGCAAAAGCTTCCCCTTGTGTGTAAATTTCTCCTCCTCCGATGATAAAGGCGTCCTCACCGGAAACTAGTTGTAAGGCAGCCTCTAAGGAATGTACAATAATACAATCGTCATAAGGAACACTATAGTTTATATCTCTTGTGACGATGATATGAGTGCGTTTGGGCAATGGTTTGGGAAAACTTTCAAAAGTCTTACGACCCATAATGATTTTGTGCCCAATGGTCAACTTTTTAAAACGTTTAAAATCGTCGGGGAGATGCCACAAGAGGTCATTATCCTTGCCTAAGGCATTATTCTCTGCCGCTGCGGCTATCATGGTAATGGTATTCACTAACAAATGTTTTAATTATATGTATGGAAAGACAAAAAGGATGCCACCGATTTTTCACTATTTTTATCTTTAGGTTAAAGATACGGTAATTGGTATTTTACTTAGAAAGTATATCGAATTTTAGCGCGATATTTAATTCGTATCAAAATTTGAGCTATTAAAATTATAGATTACTATAGCTAAACGAAATAAATGGAAAAAATACGAAAGGAATTTCCGGTTACAAGAAAGGGTATCTACGCGAATACGGCAGTCTATGGGCCACTGTACGATTCGCTTTTGGATTGGAGGCAAGAGCACGATCTGGACTTTTTGATACACGGCAGCGATATGAGGAATAGGTCGCTTAAGATTTTATCCGATACCCGAAATACGGTAGGTAGATTTTTTGATTGCAAACGGGAAAATGTGGCTTTGGTCTCTAATTTTTCTACTGGCCTTAATTTTCTCCTAGAGGGATTAAAGCCGAAAACCAAAGTGTTATTGTTAGAGAATGATTACCCTTCCCTGAACTGGTCTTTTGAAAATAGGGATTTTGATATTTCCTACCTGACAATGACTGTGGATGTAGAACAACACATCTATGATGTTATTGTAAAAAATAAGATTGAAGTATTGGCCTTGAGTTTGGTGCAGTGGTTGGACGGATTTCTTATTGACTTGGAATTTTTAAAGAAACTCAAAGTACAATTACCTAGTTTGATACTAATAGCCGATGGAACACAATTTTGTGGTTCTAGAAGTTTTGATTTTGAAGCATCGGGTATCGATGTCTTAGGTGCCAGTGCCTATAAATGGCTATTGGCGGGATATGGAAACGGATTTATGTTGTTTTCAGATACAGTTCAAGAGCGCTTTTCTTTGAACACCATCGGTTTTAATGCCGCCAATGGTGAAATGGAAAAAAAGGAAGATATCCGCTTTGCCAAAAAGTTTGAGCCGGGACATCTTTCCTGTCTCAACTTTGGCAGTTTAAAATTCTCATTGGATTTTTTAAACAAGCTTGGTATGGACGCAATTACGGAACACAATAAGGCACTTTTAACAAAAGCGAAAGAGGATTTTTCGGAACTTGGGCTCTTGACAAAAGAAATCGTTCAACGTAAAGTACATAGCACTATTTTTAATATTAGGGGTGATGTAAAGATATTTAATAGGTTGATTGAAAATAATGTGCTTTGTGCGCAACGAGGAAACGGTATTCGAGTGAGTTTTCATTGCTACAATACACAAAATGAGATAGATGAGATAGTAAAAATCTTAAAAAGGACTCTATAGTTATTGTGCACTTGTAATTTTTTAAAGACCGAATTTTCAGACAATTGTTATTTGTTGCCAAAATATTGTCAAATTCATAAAAGTGATATTAATCATTGTAAATGAGCATCTTATTATACTAGTTTTGCCGTATATTTTAAAAACAAGTATCATGGCAATCGCAAAACAATTTTTAAAGACTAAGCCTGTTTGTAAGGTAACATTCACTGTGCCTGCAGAAGAGGCAAAAAAGGTAGCTGTAGTAGGAGATTTCAACAACTGGAACCCTAAAGGCAGTACTTTAAAAAAATTAAAGAACGGAACTTTCAAAGGAACTTTTGACCTTCCTAAAGAAAATAGCTACGAGTTTAAGTATATCGTAGATGGTGAGTTTGTTAACGATGCAGAGGCAGACCGTTACCAATGGAACGACTTTGCTGGTTCTGAGAACGCTGTTCTAGAATTGTAGTATCGTTTAGAAAAATTAAAAAGAGGCACAGGAATTCCCTGTGCCTCTTTTGTTTTATAGGGTTTCACACTTTATTGGTCTCAAAGTAGTTGAAGCCCTAATCCTGTTGGCTGTATGTATTTTAGTGTATTTTACTTTCCTAGGGATTTTTGGGCCAGAAATTTGTAAAAGTGCCAAGTTGGTAATTGTTGCTTAATGTAACTGCCTACTAATACATATTGGTTTATGAAATGAATTTCATTCATTATAAATTATAGTACTTTAGTTGATGGTTTTTTAGTCAACTACGGAAACACCCTTCCAAAAGGCTACTCGTCCCTTAATTCCTCTTGCCAATTCGCTCACTTCAGGGTAGTACCACGCGGCATCCGGATTTTGTTTTCCGTCCACCTCAAGCGAATAATAGGAGGCTTGTCCCTTCCATGGGCAAGTCGTATGGGTGTTACTAGATTTAAAATATTCTTTTTTAATACTTTCTACCGGAAAATAGTGATTGTTTTCTACTACTACTGTTTCATCACTTTCCGCTATTATAGTATCGTTCCAAATTGCTTTCATACTATTGTTTTAAACTGTTTTTGTAAATAGATAATTCTTGTAGTAATGCTTTCGGTCACTAAATTCGTGTATAACTTTCAACCCAGACTGTTCTGCTAACCAGTGCACAGTCTTATCATCATATTTTTGTGAGATTTCTGTATGAATGGTTTCCCATGTGTCAAAATTGATGTTTAGGTTTAGTTTTTCTATTCGGACTTCCTGTGGAGACTTTGCTACTAAATAGCTTTTTGCCGTGCCACTTTCTGGGTCGTACGCTTCCCAATGGGTAAAACTGTCCACTTCAAAATTGGCATCTAATTCCCTATTGATGCGGACCAATAAGTTTTTATTGAATCTGGCGGTAATTCCAGCGGCGTCGTTATATGCATCCAATATGGTTTGTGGATTCTTTTTCTGGTCAAAGCCTATGAATAGCAAATCATTTGGCTGCATATACTCCTGAATTTGTGAAAGGAATTTAATAGCTTTTTCGTGCAATAGGTTCCCAATGTTGGAACCCAGAAAAAGAATTACTTTGCGTTCGTCCGTGGCAACGTTAAATCTGCTAAGGGTTTCAAAGTAGGTGCCTTGCAAGGGTTCTGTGTTCAGTGTTGGTATTTCGGTCTTTAAGTTGGCTTCAAGGGAATCCAGTGCATTCTGACTAAT
>CAYGUY010000104.1:0-2722 GCA_964353165.1 uncultured Maribacter sp. | reverse complement strand
AAATCTGCTCGCGATTGACCCAATCCCAACCCTCTGCGTGCCATAAATCAAATCTCTGGTAGCCACCTGCTGTGATGAACGCTATAAATTCGGCATTCGTGACAAGGGTATTCGAAATAGAATAGTCATGTAAATACACTTTGTGCCGTCCCAGTTCATTGTCGTAGCAGAAATTGTTCTTGTTATGTCCAATATCATAGATGCCCTCTTGTACCGTAATCCACTCTTGAGATACAGTATTGGTATGGTACTCTTTGAAACTATCGGAATACAAAGGTAACAGCGGATTATTTCCCAAGATGTATTTAATATCCGTGACTAATAGTTCTTGATGTTGTTTTTCGTGATGAATACCTATTTCCAGTACACTATTTAGTTCATTGTTTTCGGTAGATACCAATAGCGCTTGAATGGCCAAGGTAACATGTTGCCTATAAGCATATACATCATTTACAGAAGGTCTGGATAAATTTCCACGGTCTGCTCTTACAACGCGTTTACCTACTGTTTCATAGTAACTATTAAAGACAAACGAGAAATCTTCATTGAAAACCGTATACTCTGGCTTGTATTTTTTTAGGATGAATTCCTCGAAAAACCATGTGGTGTGACCTAGATGCCATTTGGGTGGTGATACGTCTACACTAGGTTGCACTACGTAATCTTCAATTTCTAACGGTTTACAAAGCGTTTCTGTATGTGCTCGGGTTTCTATAAAGAAATCCACAAGGGAATCGGTAAGGGTCATGAAAGCAATTTTTTATAAAGATAAAGAAAAGAGATAATGTCCATTTAATTCAAAAAGTTAAGAGATTGTAGTTATTACTAGTAAGGTATTGGAAGATAAGGAAGAATTGAACTTTTGAGCGTTGCGAATTTTTTCCTACTTCAATGATTATTATAGCAATAGGTGATTTGCTTACGCCACAGTATAAATAGGTAGGTTAAAAATAAAAGCCGTTCCTTCATTGGGTTTGCTCATTACCTTAATACTAGAATTATGCAGTTCCATTATTTTTTTGACAATGGCCAATCCAAGTCCCGCACCTTCTTTTTGCTGTCCCGTTTTTGTTTGTCTGTACCGTTCAAAAATGAGTGCTTGGTTCTCCAAGTGAATGCCAGGTCCGGAATCCTTTATGGTAATTTCTACGTTGTTTTCCTTGGGTAGGATGCTCACAATAACTTCTCCGTTCTCTGGAGTGAATTTTAAGGCATTGTCCATGAGGTTTTGCACCGCACGTTCTACAAGGGAGATGTCCGCAAAAACCAAAGGCGCACCTTGTTGCATATCCAACTTTAAGGAAATATTCTTTTGTTTGGCCAATACCTGATAGTTTCTATGCACATCGTTGGCCAGTTCACTTATGAGAAAAGGTTCCTTTTGAGGCTCAATTTGATTGGCCTCCAACTTAGAATATTCAAACAATTGTGCAATGAGTTTGGAAAGTCTTTCGCCACTGGAATTTATAGTTCTTAAATAATCCGATCGTTGCTGTACGGTCAATTCGGCATCCTTCATTTGTAGGGTTTCTATGTACCCTTGAATAATGGCTAACGGTGTTCTAAGATCATGGGAGATATTAGCTATGAGTTCCTGTCGTAATTTTTCTAGCGATTTAATTTTTTCCATATCGGTCAAGATCGTATCCGCCATTTGGTTGAAGGTGGTGGTTACGCCTGCCAGGTCGCTTTTTTCCGCATTTTCAATTCTATAGTTTAAATCGCCCTGTTCAAAACGCTTTGCGGCAAATACTAGTTCCCTCAAATTTTTAGTCAAATACCAAACAGATAATATCCCTAGAATCGCAGCGAAGATTAAGGTGACTAGTAAGGTGCCTAATCCTAGTTTTAAAGCATAACTACCAAACAAAAGGTCTCTGGTATTTAGATAGTCCTGTCCTGCCAAAATAATATAGATATACCCTTCTGACGCTCCTTTTTGGAATTTGGCAACGGAAAATACTTGTTGGTTTTTTATGTTTTTGGGGTCATCGCCTAAAAAATAGCCCTTACCATTGGCCGCTATAAAACGTTCAATGGGTGCGGTGTTCACTTTTTTTTGGTTTGTTTCAGGCGCATCGTGGTCCAGTACAACAGAGTATTGTACCTTACCGTTCAAGTCCAATAAATATACCTCTATAGCTCTATTTACCGCCATCATATCATGCATAATATCCCCGAACAATGCTTTATTAATGGTACCTGTGCTATCGATGGGACTTTGCTCCACAAACTTTTCGTCTATTAGGTCTTGAGCTAGGTTGGCATGCAGCCGTTGGGTGGTTTCGTAAAAGTAATTGTTGGATAGATAGATGGTGGCTATGGTGTAGCCCAAGCCTGCCAAAACTAGAATCGCCAGAAACGAAAGCACCAATTTTCTGATCAGTTTATTGGATAGTATTGTAGTGCTCATAGTTCTTCATTAAATTTATAACCAACGCCCCACGTGGTTAGAATATAGGTAGGATGACTCATGTCGGGTTCTATTTTTGCGCGGAGCCGGTTGATGTGCGAATTTACGGTGTGCTCGTAGCCCTTAAACTCATAGCCCCAAATTAGATTAAGTAATTTGGCCCTATCATAGCTTTTTCCAGCATTGGAGGAAAGTAGTACTAAGAGTTCAAATTCCTTAGGGGAGAGTTCTACCTTACTTCCGTTCACCAAAACTTTACGCATATCTATATCTATCGACAAATCTCCGAATTGGCTGGCATTTTTATCC
>CAYGUY010000103.1:0-10447 GCA_964353165.1 uncultured Maribacter sp. | reverse complement strand
CAGAACGATGCCATTGCAATCAACACCTCCAATGTTACTAATAATACAGACGCGATAACTGCTCACAATATTGCAGATGAAGATTTGAGCAACACAAATGAAATTCAGACACTTTCAATTTCAGGAAGCAACTTAAGTATTTCTGGAACAGGAGGTAACACCGTTCCCTTGCCTATTCAAACTAATACTACATTAAATCAAGATCTCTCCACAGGCCAAATAAGCTATGTTAACGAAGCTAGTGTTACGCAAACAGCCAATACGGTAGGCGATGAATTAAATAATAGCATAACTCCTGGAACAAACGGAGGTGCTTTCTATGTAAGCCCAATAAAAGCATTTGGTAAAATTACATCTGGCGGAGGAGTTACAAAAGCTACTACTGGCGTAACATCAACACGATTAAGCACCGGACGGTACAGGGTAAGCTTACCGGCCGGAACAGTTTCGGACGCAGACTATATCATACAGTTAACCCAGCCTGGAAGAGGCGGCGCAGGGAATGATGATCCAGGGATTTCATATAGCAATCAAACCGCAACCAGTTTTGAAGTCATCATTGGAGATAATGATAACGGAGGCACCGACAGAAGTAGGTTTGATTCCGAATTTATGTTTACCATTTTAGACTTGTAACCATGTATAAAAAGATATTATTTTACATACTAGTATTGACCTTGTGTAGTACCAATGTTCAGCTAGAAGGCAGCCTGTTAATGGGTCTGACCAACGCTACCACCGCAGAAATGAATGCTACCACCGATCCGGTTGAAGGTTCGATACTATATAACTCAGATGAAAACGAAGTCTTTGTTTATGACGGGTCCCAGTGGAAAAGCACAACTGCTAATGGTATTCACTTAGGTTTTCTAATTATCAACAGTACCGGGAATCTGAATATTACAGGCATACCCTTCCAACCCTCTCAAGTAAGCTTTGTTGCGCATGCTAATATTGAGTCGCTCAACATTGATAGCGATAATGGTTCTGGAAATAACTTCAACGGTATACCCAATGCCTTCGGAACTATGAACGGTTTTGCTAGAGAGGTAAATGGTGCTATTACCCAGCAGGTCATCTACGTTGGCGGAAACGGAACCTCCATTAATGACATATCCCGATATGCCTCTAGTGCAGAATGTATAGGTATACGATATAGTAATCAGAATGGGGACAATATAGGAGTGACCTCTGCAAGTTTAAGCGCTTTCAACCCAGATGGTTTTACACTGACCGTAGGAAGTAACGCAGACAATCTAGTGGTACTATACCAAGCATATCAATAAAAAAAGAAAATGAATTTATATTTTAAATCGATATTCAGTTATAGCGAAATATCACATTACTACCAATAAACTCACCGAAATTATGAGGTACCTTGTTGCTTTTTTAACGGTTCTATTTTCTGGCCATACCGGTTTGAGTCAAGATGCAGTGCACAACTATGGTGCTATGCAACTGCATGCCGATGCATCCGTAGGCTTTCATATCGATGTTATTAACGATGGGGCATTCAATCAAAACCTTGGTCTGGTCGGGTTTTATAACGATAATATATTGACCCTTTCGGGTACTTCCAATCCTGTATTTTTCGATACCGAAATAGCAGTAGACAATGGATTCTATATTGAAAATACCCTTGGTGTTCTTAACAACGCCAATCTTATTTCCGGAACTATATTTACACCAAGGAACTCGTATGTTACCAATCTAAGCTTTATTACGGATTCATTCTATAATGGAGAAAACGACACTAATATGGTAGATGGATACGTCTCAATTTTAGGTAAGGAAGTCTTTACGTTCCCTATCGGTGACAACGGCAAATTACGTCCATTGACCATAACTTCTGAAAGTATAAACGATTATTCAGGTAGCGCTTATTTTGATGAAGACCCCAACAGTCCCACTATTTTTGCCACTTCGTTTAATACTGACGAAATAGAAAACGAATTCCTATCTGTAAGCACTCAGGAATTTTGGCAAGTGGAAGGAGAGGTTCCTTCTAAGATTACATTGACATGGGACGACCAGAGTGCCGTAAATTTATTGGCAGAGTTTCTTACAGATTTAAAAGTTGTTGGTTGGAATATAACCCTAAGGCAATGGGAAAACCTTGGAAATTCTGAAGTACAAGGGAGTTTTACAAGTGGAAGCGTTACATCGGATACCTTTATTCCCAACGATTACGAAATCATCACCATTGGAGGAAACAACGACCTTTTAGAAAGCCTTGACGATATAACATTGGATAATTATTATATGACCCCTAACGGAGACGGTATAAACGATAGGTTAGTCATTGAAGGAATTGAAAACTCCCCAAACAACACTTTACAGATTTTCAATAGATATGGAGTGTTAGTGTATAGCAAACAAAACTATATTGATGAATTTGATGGTATATCCAACAGGGAAAGTGTTATTTCACGAGGTTCTGGCTTGCCTTCAGGTATTTATTATTACATAATTATCTTAAACGATTTGAAGAAAAAACATCAAGGATATCTTTATTTAACTTCCTATCAAGACTAATTGATCAATAGAACATATCCACTGAAAATAACTAGAAACTAAGATTATTTCTTTATTTTTAAATATAGCTATGGCACGATCATTGTTTTGAAAGTGATATAGTGTAAACAAAAAAGTTCAACGCATGATGCAAAGAAGGTCATTTATAAAGAAAACGGGAGTAGCAGGAATCGCTATGGCAGTTTTACCCGGTATTACTTTAAATCAGGAAAAGGAGTATTCCATTATTGAGCTTATGGGAAAGACCGATATCGAATTATACGGAGAAGGTATTAACCTAAGAAAGGATGCACATGATGCCTTTCTTAAAATGAAAAAAGCAGCCTATTCCGATGGTATTGATCTTAAAATCGTTTCCAGTTTTAGAAGTTTTCATAGGCAGGAAGTTATTTTTGAACGCAAGTTTATGACGTACACCGAAGATGAGGGTATGGCACCTTTAGCGGCAATCGATAAAATTATTGAGTATTCTACGATACCGGGAACAAGCAGACACCACTGGGGAACGGATATAGATCTTATAGATGGATACCCAAAAACGAGCGGAGACGTGCTCGTTCCCGAAAAATTTGGCGAAGGAGGTGTTTTTGAAAATTTCAAAAAGTGGATGGACGAAAATTCCACTACCTACGACTTTCATCTTGTCTATACGGATAACCCTAAAAGACGGGGTTTTAAATACGAGCCTTGGCACTACAGCTATGCTCCTATTTCCAAACCCATGTTAGAAGCGTTTAGAAGTAAGAACATTGTTCAGTTACTTCAAATGGAAGAGTTTTATGGTGCAGAACATTTCACTATTGGCTTCCTTAAAAATTATATTCAAAATAATATTTTGGACATCAATAGAAACCTTCTGTAACTCTTTTGTATATTGGTGTTCCTAATTAGAACACTAGTACCATGAGAAGAGGTAGTTGGAAAATCCGCATATTCATTGGCTTGGCCATTGTTGCCTTCGCATTTATTCAAAAATGGAGCAATACGGAAACGAACCCGTATACGGGGCGTTCACAGCATATTACCATGACCTCCGATCAGGAAATAGCGATTGGCCTCCAAACCGCTCCGGAAATGGCACAACAACACGGGGGACTCTATCCGGACGAACGCATACAATCCTTTGTAGATGCCGTAGGGAACAAATTGGTGAACAGCAGTATTGCAAGGGATACACCTTATAAATATGACTTTCACCTACTGGCAGATGACCAGACTATAAACGCATTCGCATTGCCGGGCGGTCAATGTTTTATTACGTATGCACTTTTCTCACAACTAAACGAAGCACAATTGGCCGGAGTATTAGGTCATGAAATAGGTCACGTTATCGGAAGACATTCAGCGGAACGCATTGCAGATAGCCAAACATGGCAAACTGCAACCATGGGCGCCACCGTAGGTGCTGGTGATTTAGGTAGTATAGTAGGAGGAATTGGACAGAATACCCTATTGAAAAACGGACGGGACGATGAACTGGAAAGCGATGAACTTGGTGTGCTATTTATGATTCAATCTGGATACGACCCTTATGAAATGATTAAAGTGATGGAAATATTAAAAGCAGCAGGCGGTCCAAATCGTACCCCCGAATTCCAAAGCACGCATCCGGACCCCGAAAATAGAATAGAGAAAATCAAGGAAGCTATAGAAAAATACAGTAATCAGAGCTAAACGTTTAACGATCAAATCCGTGCTTATATCGATGGTGCTGCCAATTAGCGAATTACTTTTTACTATATTTGGAATTCCCAAATTAAGAACACCATTTACATAATTACCTTATAGCTTCGGTTACATCACTTGTGAAGGATTAGAACACCTCACATAAATAGAACTATATGGGAACACTATTACACTTTAAAAGTCTTTATACAACTGCATTTGAAAATTGCAAACCAGAAATTCTGGTAGTAATTTTGAAAATATACTCCGTTTTTTGCGGATTAATGTTATTAATGGCTTTCTACGCTTTTGCGTATAGGGTCTTTAATGGATTTGAATTTTAACGTTTGTACTCTTTTACCTGAACACTATAAGAGTTTCACATGAAAATGATAAGCTCGTTACAAAGCGTAACGAGCTTTTTTATGGTCTAAAAATTCGAGTTCCCTATGACCACACTAAAAATTTAAAACTAGTCACCAGCGTGATTTAATTCAAATTCAGCAAACCAACTGTTTACTTCTTTACCCAAAGGCATACCAACACTACTTCCATACCATCATCCAAACAGCTTGCTCAAACAAAAAAGCTACCGTAAATACTAGTTAAACTAGGCAAATCATCCTAACTTTGGAGGAATATTTTAGATAGGACAAATGAATAAGAAAGTAATCTTAATGATTTTAGATGGATGGGGAACATCACCCGACCCTAAGGTCTCTGCTATTGATAATGCACACACCCCTTATATAGACTCCCTTTACAACACCTACCCAAACGCCGCTTTACGTACGGATGGACTTAACGTTGGTCTTCCCGAAGGTCAAATGGGCAACAGTGAAGTAGGACACATGAATCTGGGCGCAGGTAGAATTGTATACCAAGAGTTAACCCGTATTAACTTGGCCGTCAAAAACAATACCTTGAAAGACGAAAAAGTCTTAGTTGATGCCTTTGATTACGCCAAAAAGAACAACAAAAAAGTACATTTTTTAGGCTTATTAAGTGATGGGGGGGTACATTCGCACATCAATCACTTGAAGGGCCTAATCACTGCGGCAAGTGACAACGGCTTATCAGATGTTTACGTGCATGCCTTTACCGATGGCAGGGATGTAGACCCTAAATCTGGGATTGGCTATGTTGACGATTTACAGCGGCACATGTCAAAAACAGTAGGCGAAATCGCTACCGTTACCGGAAGATACTATGCGATGGACCGTGACAATCGTTGGGAGCGCGTAAAGCTAGCCTATGACGGAATGGTAAATGGTCTTGGCACTGCAACGGACGATATACATAAAAGTCTTGAGGCAAACTATGCAAATGATATTACCGACGAATTCATAAAACCACTCATCGCCAATAAAGCGGGTTTAATATCCGAAGATGATGTCATTATCTTTTTCAACTTTAGAACCGATCGCGGAAGAGAATTGACCAATATGCTCTCCCAGAACGATTTTCCGGAATACCATACCAAAAAACTACCCTTGTATTACGTAACCATGACCAACTACGATGATAGCTTTAGTGGAATACACGTTGTTTTCAACAAGGATAATATAACCGATACGCTAGGCGAAATTCTTGCGAAAGCGGGAAAGAAGCAAATTCGTATCGCGGAGACCGAAAAATACCCACATGTGACTTTCTTTTTCTCTGGTGGACAAGAAGAACCTTTTGATGGGGAAAGCAGAATACTAAGAAACTCGCCAAAAGTAGCCACCTACGACCTAAAACCGGAAATGAGTGCCTACGAGTTAACCGATGCCCTAGTGGAAGACCTAAAAAAGCAAGAAGCAGACTTTGTTTGTCTGAACTTTGCAAATGGCGATATGGTAGGCCATACGGGAATCATGGAAGCAGCAATCAAAGCTTGTGAGGCGGTAGATGTTTGTGTAAAAAATGTTATAGAAACAGGATTGGAAAATGGCTATTCTACTATATTAATTGCAGATCATGGGAATTGTGAAACCATGATAAATCCTGATGGTTCGCCGAATACGGCGCATACAACGAATCCTGTACCCGTTATTTTAATTGATCCGGATGCAACAGAAATTCATGACGGTGTGCTTGGCGATGTAGCTCCTACCATTCTAAAAATGATAGGGGTAGCACAACCTAAAACCATGACCTGTACCTCCTTGATTTAAAAGTGTAAACAACACTTATCCAAAAAAGAGTATTGTTTTACCTTTGTGACATATGATAAGAATAAAGACAGCAGAAGAGATTGAATTAATGCGTGAAAGCGCTTTAATCGTATCAAAAACCCTAGGCATGTTAGCATCCGAGGTTAAACCCGGTGTGAGCACCCTTTATTTAGATGGGTTGGCCGAGGCTTTTATCAGAGACCAAGGCGCTGTGCCCGGATTTCTAGGTTTATATGACTTTCCAAATTCTTTATGCATGAGTCCCAACGCTCAGGTAGTGCACGGAATCCCAAATAAAAACCCCTTACAAGAGGGTGATATTATTTCTATAGATTGTGGGGCACTTAAAAATGGATTTTATGGCGACCACGCCTATACTTTCGAAGTAGGTGAAGTAGCGGCAGAAACAAAAAAACTATTGAAGGTCACAAAACAATCCCTCTATGTTGGTATACGCGAATTTAAGGTGGGCAACCGGGTAGGCGATGTTGGGTACGCCATTCAAAAATTTACAGAAGACCATGGCTATGGCGTCGTTAGGGAACTAGTGGGTCACGGTCTGGGAAGAGCCATGCATGAGGACCCTGAAATGCCTAATTATGGCAGAAGGGGCAGAGGTAAAAAGTTTGTGGAAGGCATGACCGTAGCCATCGAACCCATGACCAATTTAGGTACTAAAAATATAAAACAGCTAAAGGATGGTTGGACTATCCTAACTGCGGATGGCAAGCCTAGTGCACATTTTGAGCACAACGTTGCCATTGTCAACGGAAAACCGGAACTACTTTCTACCTTTACCTACGTTTACGAGGCCTTAGGAATAAAAAGTACCGAAGAAGATGAATTTAGACAACAACCCATATCGTCATAGAGAAAGTGACTAAATGAAGAAAATTTTTAAATTTTTTTTAAATGCTATTCCAAGACCAATTCTCATCAAGTTCAGTTATTTCGTACGGCCCTTGTTTGCGTTATGGTATAAAGGGTCAACCTACACAGACCCTATCGATGGCAAAACATTTAGAAGTTTTCTACCATATGGTTACGAAAATCCAAGAGAAAACGTGCTCTCCCCTTCTACCCTATCCTTAGAAAGACATAGATTACTTTGGTTATTTTTGAAAAATAAAACCAATTTTTTTAAGGCAAAATTAAGGGTGCTTCATTTTGCACCAGAGCAGGCTTTCTATACACAATTCCGAAAACTAAAAAACTTAAATTATACGACTACTGACCTTAATTCGCCTTTGGCGAATATCAAGGCAGATATTTGTAAACTTCCGTTTGAAAATGATACATATGACGTTATCCTCTGTAATCATGTTTTGGAACACATACCAAATGATACCAAGGCGATGCAAGAACTATTTCGGGTTTTAAAACCAGGCGGTTGGGGTATTTTTCAAGTGCCGCAGGAACTAGACCGTCCAACAACTTTTCAGGACGATAGTATTATCGACCAAAAGGAACGTGCACGCATATTTGGTCAATACGACCATGTTCGTATCTATGGGCGTGATTATTTTCAAAAACTAAGAGACATCGGATTTGAGGTAGAAGAAGTGGATTATACAAATACATTGACAGCTAAAGTAGTTGACACCTACCGTTTGGCGAAAGGGGAGATTATACCACTAGTCAAGAAACCCTTACTTTAAAATCAGTTTCTTAAAACCTTCAGTCATAAATTCTTGAATAGCACCTTCTGTATCCGCATAGATAATATACGCATCCAAGCTCGTATCCGATGTAAGTAATTCTTTAGCCGCTACCAAATCCATCGCCATGAAAGCGGTAGCGTAACCGTCTGCCTTGGCACAATTATCAGCTAAAATGGTTACTCCCAAAGTATTTGAGTTTCTAGTGTAACCTGTGATAGGGTCAATGGTATGCACAAATTTCTCCCCAGTTGTTTCATCAACTCTAAACTTTCTGTAGTTACCTGAGGACGCCAAAGCCCTGTCATTTAAACATATCGCAATTTTGGCTTGACGTTGGTATTCATTTTCAGGATTGTCTATGCCTACCGCCCAAGCTTTATTTTTTACTTTATTTATCCCTTTTCCAACAACTTCCCCTCCTATTTCAATAAGATAGTTTTGTATGTTAAGCTCATCCATTAAAACAGCGACCCTATCAATAGCATAGCCTTTTGCAATCGCATTAAAATCAAAATAAATCGCAGTATCTTCTTTAGCCACAGTGCCCTTGGAAGTTATAGCAACCTTATCAAAACCCACGTACTGCAACAGACTATCAATTTTAGCACTATCCATGACCACTTCCTGCCCGGGCCCAAAACCCCAGGCATTAACCAATATTCCCACCGTTGGGTCAAAATAACCATTGGTTTTTTCATAGATTTCCCTGGAAAGGGTAAAAACATCCTTGAACATATGGTCCACCTGTAGTGTGGAATCCCCCAAATTAATTTTAGAAATATCCGATTCGGGAATATAAGTCGATAAGGATTTATTGACCACCCTAAACACCGAATCGATTTGCTGCTGGTAATCCAAAACCTGATCAGACAAATAAATGATACCATAAGAGGTTCCAAAAACGCCGCCTGTCGCTTGATTTCTAACGACCTCGGTAGTATCGGTTTTACAGGAGCATAGGAAACAATATAAAACAAGGACTAAGTAATTCTTCATTATTCAATTTCTATTAAACCATCATAATCCACGATATACTCTTCATCTAGATATACCGGTAAGTTATAATCCTTAGAATTTACTAGTCCCACCCCAGCGTAAAAGGTGCGGGCCTCAAACTTTAAGGCATGATCTCTCATTTTATTCAGATCGGACCGAAAAAACTCTATATCCTTCGGGTCCCCCGGATAACCAATACTCTTCACTACGATAAAATGTAACTTCCTTTCTTTCGTACAAACAAACTGGGGATTCTTCCTTAACTCGCTATTTACTGCTAAAAACTCAAAGCCAGCAGATTCCAATTGCTTACCTACAATATTCATCGCCAAGTTATGTAATTCTTGTTCCGTAAGTATGTGCATAGTACCCAATTTATCTTTCCGTATTTCTTAAAACCCGTTTATAAAAAAACCGATATGATACATATCGGTTCTTCTATTTACTTAAAGTTTACTTTGCAGCAAACTGTTACTTTAACCGGTGTTATCCGCCAAAATCATCAAAACGTATATGTTCGTCTGGAATACCGTAATCCTCCCCCATTTTCTGAACAGCTTTGTTCATTAACGGTGGACCACAGAAATACAATTCTATATCTTCAGGAGACTCGTGATGCTCTAAATAGTTATCTATTACACAATTGTGAATAAACCCTACGAAACCGTCGCCAGGTGCATCTAGACTTTCCTTAATTTTCCAGTTATCCTCTTCCATAGGCTCAGAAAGCGCCAAATAGAATTTAAAGTTTGGAAACTCTTTTTCTAACTTATAGAAATGGTCTAAATAGAATAATTCTCGCTTAGAACGGCCACCATACCAATAGCTTACTTTCCTGTTGGTCTTTAGGGTTTTGAAGAGGTGGTACAAATGCGAACGCATTGGCGCCATTCCAGCTCCGCCCCCAACATACAACATCTCGGACTCCGACTCATTGATAAAGAACTCCCCATAAGGACCGGATATCGTAACATCGTCACCTGGCTTTAAACCAAAAATATAGGAAGAAGCAATACCAGGGTTTACGTCCATCCAACCATTTTTAGATCTATCCCAAGGTGGGGTAGCGATACGTACGTTTAACATAATTTCCCTACCCTCGGCAGGAAAAGAAGCCATGGAGTAGGCTCTCTCGACCGTTTCGGGATTCTTCATTACCAAAGGCCAAAGATTAAATTTATCCCATTCAGCCTGAAACTTATCAGGTGTATCATGTTCTTCAGGGTGTGCCGTAATGTCCATATCAGCGAACTTAACCTCACACTCCGGAATCTCAATCTGAATATAACCTCCAGCTTTGTATCCCATATCCTCAGGAATTTCAACCACAAACTCCTTGATAAAAGAAGCTACGTTATAGTTACGGACCACTTTTGCTGGCCATTTTTTAATTCCGAAAACTTCTTCAGGAATGGTAATTTCCATATCCTG
>CAYGUY010000102.1:1661-10567 GCA_964353165.1 uncultured Maribacter sp. | reverse complement strand
TTGGAAATAAAATAATACAAACTCAATCCACTCGCATAGTTGTTGAAGAAGAACAACATCATAAACGGCATCAAATACATAATAAATTTCATGTTGGGCATACCTGGTTGCGTTGGCATATTCTGTCCCGTAGTCATCATCATGTAAAAGAAAATCGCGATTGAGGCCAAAATTGGAAACAGACTAACATGATCTCCGTAAAATGGAATCGAAATTCCTTCTGGGAATTG
This sequence comes from uncultured Maribacter sp., assembly GCA_964353165.1. Lineage (GTDB taxonomy): Bacteria > Bacteroidota > Bacteroidia > Flavobacteriales > Flavobacteriaceae > Maribacter. The sequence continues at coordinate 10,337 of CAYGUY010000102.1, read as the reverse complement.
ATAGATCGTATCAAAAGAAGATAAATCGTCTGCCCATAAAAATGGCTTTTGTCGTAAAGCAAACGAAGTTGGGAAAAACATGAACAAGGCATAGAAAATGGGCATTTGTAAGAATGCGGGCACACAGCCGCTCATAGGACTTACCCCTGCCTTGCCATACAGTTTCATGGTTTCTTGCTGCTTTTTCATGGCGTTATCCTTGTACTTCTCACCCAACTCGGTAATCTCTGGCTTCAAGACCTTCATCTTCGCTTGAGATAAGTAGGACTTATAGGTCACGGGAGACATTGCCAAACGCACCAAAATAGTCATGATGATAATGGCAATTCCTGCGGGGAACATTCCCCCTAAAAAGGAATAAAATGGGGTGAACACATATCTATTGATCCAACCAAAAACACCCCAGCCAAATGGAATGGAATCAACAAGACCTAAATCCTCGTAATTAGAAAGTACTTCTATATCGGTGGGACCAAAATACCAGTGCATGTTTTTGGTTAGCTCCCCACCTTTCATTTCCAATGGAAGTACGGATTCGTACTCCTTAAGAAAACCGAACGTTCTACTCTCCTCTTCTACCAAATTCTTAGAAGTAAGTTCTCCTGTTTTAAAGGGCTCGTCCGAGGCCAAAATCGTGCTAAAAAAATGCTGGCGGTAGGACAACCATTTAATGTCTTCTTCCAACTCTTCATCATCACTTCTTTCCGATAGCTTGCTTATTTTATCATCTTCGTGATTATAGGTAAGTCGGGTATATCTATTTTCATATTCAACACTTTTTGAATGCCGTATCGCTTTCAATTTCCAATCCAAGGTAACGGGCTTACCATCGGCAATTACATTATCCAAACCTTGGCTCCTTATTGTAAAATCTACCAAGTAATCATTTGGTTTTATTTCATACCGGTATTCCAAGTATTGATTGTTGGCCGTTTTCGCTTTTAAAGAAAGAACCTGATTGTTTCCAGAGCCGGTCAACGAAGGTTCAAAGTATAGGTCTTTGGTATTCAAAACACGGTTATCGGTCGTAGAAAAGGAAAGTCCGAAAGAGGAATTGCCATCTTTAACCAAGTAAACCGGAATAGAATCGTAGGTAACAAAATCCTTCATTTTGACCTCTACTACGTGACCCCCTTTATTACTTATTCTCAAAAACAATACATCGTTTTCCAGAACCGTAGTTCCGTCGGTCGGTGCAGTAAATCCAAATGCCCCGATCTGACTTTTATAATTGGCTACTGCGGTGGAATCTGTCACATCAAACACTAGTGTTTCATTCTGCACGGGTACTACTGTTTCTGACTCCGTTGCCGGTTCCTGAGCATCAAGCTTTTCCTGCTGTGCTTCTTTTTCGGCTATCTCTTCCGGTGTTGGGCGGTTTTGGTAAAACATAAAGATGAGAATTCCAAAAATCAGTACAAAACCGATTATAGAATTTACATCCATTTTCTTTTCTTCCATCTAAAAAAAATATCTCGTTAATAAGGTAATTTATGGTTTATAACTCAAAACCTACGTTGTAAATACAAATATATACCCAAATACGGAGTATATGCCATACTGGCATTAGTTTATGCTTTTTTGTGCACGAGGGCCGCCTGAACAAAACCAACAAATAATGGATGTGGATTTGCCACCGTGCTCTTATATTCAGGGTGATATTGTACGCCTATAAACCAAGGATGGTCCTTAAGCTCCACAATTTCAACTAAATTCGTAGCACTGTTTATACCTGAAGCAATCAAGCCCGCACTTTCCAATTGTTGTTTATAGGTATTGTTAAACTCGTACCTGTGACGATGGCGTTCCTTAATTTCTTTAGCCCCACCATATATTTTTTGTACCAAACTACCATCCACCAGTTTACAGTCCCAAGCTCCCAAACGCATCGTACCACCTTTGCTGGTCACTGTTTTTTGCTCCTCCATTAAACTTATTACGGCATTATTGGTATGCTCATCCATTTCGGTAGACCCTGCGTCTTCCAAACCAAGAACGTTCCTTGCGTATTCAATAACCGCCATTTGCATTCCCAAACAGATACCTAAGAAAGGTATTCCTGCTTCTCTAGCATGCTTAACCGCCTGTATTTTTCCTTCGATACCTCGTTCTCCAAAGCCTGGGGCTACCAAGATACCGTCTAGTCCTGAAAGCTTGGCTTGGTAATTTTGGTCGTTTATATATTCCGAATGTATCGATTTGACCTTAACCTTCACCTCATTACTAGCACCCGCATGGATAAATGACTCTAGAATAGATTTATAGGAATCCTGTAATTCTACATATTTACCAACCAAACCTATAGTTACCTCGTTCTTTGGATTTTTATGTCGCTTTAAAAATTCCTTCCACTGGGTCAAATCTGGTTCAATATCGTCAGGGAGGTTCAATTTTTTAAGGGTAACGGTATCTAAGCCCTCCTCTTGCATTAAAATTGGTACATCGTAAATGGTGGAGGCGTCTATACTTTGTATAACTGCTTCTCGTCTTACGTTACAAAACAGTGCTAATTTTTCCTTTATCTCATCTGAAATCTCATGCTCGGTTCTACACACCAGGATATCGGCCTTTATACCGCTTTCCATCAATGTCTTTACAGAGTGTTGGGTTGGTTTGGTCTTTAGTTCACCTGCGGCAGAAAGATAAGGCACTAGCGTTAAATGGATTACAATAGCATTGTTATCGCCCATTTCCCATAACATTTGTCTCACCGCCTCTATATAGGGTAGGGACTCAATATCACCAACCGTACCACCAATTTCGGTAATAACAATATCATAATCACCGCTATTACCCAACAGTTGTACCCGTTCCTTTATCTCGTTCGTAATATGAGGGACTACCTGCACCGTTTTGCCAAGAAATTCACCACGTCTTTCTTTTTCTATTACGCTTTGATAAATTCTACCGGTCGTCACATTATTCGCCTGTGAGGTGTTTACGTTTAGAAAACGCTCATAATGGCCTAAATCCAAATCGGTTTCCGCGCCGTCATCCGTAACATAACATTCACCATGTTCGTATGGATTAAGTGTGCCTGGATCCACGTTAATGTAAGGGTCTAATTTTTGGATAGTGGTCTTGTATCCGCGACTTTGAAGCAATTTCGCCAAGGAGGCTGCTATAATTCCTTTACCAAGAGATGAAGTTACTCCTCCCGTAACGAAGATGTATTTGGTTTGTGACATGTTTGATTTCTGTGTTACGGGACACAAAGTTACAAATTGACTTTAGAACTTATCGGGTTTCCTTTGGAAAATCTTTTTGAATTTGTTTTACAAGCGATTCTAACTCATTTATTTTTATTTCTAGTACAGAAGCTAACATATTCCCTAACTTTCCATCTGGAAATCCTTTTTGACGAAACCATATTAAATATGACTCAGGCAAATCGATCAAATACCATCCCTTGTGCTTTCCGAATGGCATTTTATAATGTGCCAACTCAATTAAGTGACGTTTATCAGGTTTCAATTCCATTTTTTAAATCTAAAAAAATTATATTTAGAAAAGGTTTAAAAAAGACATAGTATGCAAAGACGTAAATTTTTGGGCTCCTCAGCAATTGCTTCCGTTGGCTTATTGACCCCCAATGCTCTTCGTGCAAAGGGAGAAAAAATCAGCTATTCAAATAAATTAAAACACAATATAAACCATAGTGTTTGTTATTGGTGCTACAATACTATCCCTCTAGAAGATTTTCTGAAAAACTTGAACGAGCTGGATGTGAAAGCAATAGATTTAGTAGGACCAGCTGACTGGCCCCTGCTTAAAAAACATAACATCCATGCGGCTATGTGCTGGGGAGCTGAAATTAGCCTTACCGAAGGATGGAACGACCCGCAATACCACGACACTTTAGTCAAAAATTATACCGAAATGATTCCAAAGGTAGCTGAGGCAGGCTACACCAACCTCATTTGCTTTAGTGGAAACAGAAGAGGAATGGAAGACACCACGGGCTTGGCAAACTGTGTAAAAGGACTGAAAAAAATCATGCCTTTAGCAGAAAAACACGGCGTAATCATACAAATGGAACTACTGAACAGCAAAGTGGATCACAAAGATTATATGTGTGACCATACCGCTTGGGGTGCAGACCTCTGCAATGCTCTAGGCTCAGAAAACTTTAAATTACTTTATGACATCTATCATATGCAAATTATGGAGGGTGATATTATTAGAAATATCAGGGAATACCACAGCTATATTGGACATTACCATACCGGTGGAAACCCAGGTCGCAACGAAATTGACGAAACACAAGAACTTTTCTACCCCGCGATAATGAAAGCCATTTTAGAAACGGGCTACAACGGCCATGTAGCCCAAGAATTTATTCCAACATGGGTAAATAAAATAGATGCGCTAAAACAGGGGGTTACGATTTGTGACATATAAAAGCGCCCTAACCCCAAAAGGGGTTAATTCGATTTGTTAAAAGATAAAGAACTATCAATGAAAAGTATCGAAGAACTGAAATTGGAGCTAAGCAAACTCAAAATGGGGACTAGTTTCCTAGCAGGAATTATCCTAGTTATGATAGTGGTCTGTATTCTGGGAACCGTGAAGAATGGCATCGATTTTATGACCTTTTTGCCTGTTTTCTTTATCCCGATGTTACTGATAAACTACTTTAAAATACGAAAATTGTCCAAGGAAATAAAGGCGGACGAAACACAAATGTAGAAGGAGCTTGGTAACGTATCTGATCAAACTACTCCAAATAGAAAGTAAAGACCAAAGCATATTTGTATTGTTGGAGAATTACTAAAATAGGAAAAGCATTACCTTTATTTTAAGACTTAATTAATGCTAAAACTACAGCTCAACAAACGAATCAATCGTCTAGTAATGCTTGTTTTATAAGCATCCACCATTCCTCTTGCTTTTCAAGATTTCTAGAAAAGTTTGTTTCCTCGTCATATTTATTTTGAAAATCGTTCAGCTCATTGTTGATTTGTTGATAAATAGATTTTACTCTTGACTTCACAGTATCGTAAGTAAATGATTCAGCCAACAAACGCTGTTTCATCTTTCGGGCGTAAAGTTCGGATATATCAAAATGTAATTGTTCATGACCTAAAATTAAACTATCGCATAGCTCGGGTTGGTACCATGATTTAGTTGGGTAAAAAAAGGTGTCAATTTTAAAATCAACTTCCATAGCATCTTTGGTCCCTGTAGTAGCAAAGCTATAGGTAATTCCACTCGCTGTGATTGCGGCAGCTCTAGGGTTTATGGGAACTTTTCCGCGAAAATCGTTCCAAGAAAGAGACCTGTCCGAGCTCCAAGAAATGGTTTCATACTCTTGGGTCGATTTGTTACCAATCGTCCAAATCAATAAAATAGCTAAACCGTATTTTAGAGCTCCCAATTAAATGTAATTACTTTTTCTATATCTGGATGCAAGCTGTAATGCACTGAGCATGTATTTGAGGTGTGCACCAAAATTTTTCTGTTCCTTTTAAAAATATCATCACGAAAGCTCAAATCAATTTCTATTTTAGAAATTCTTCTTGGACTAGGACTGGATGCGATATGTTTGGTTACTTCCGCAATAGCGCTCTTAATGTTAAAATCTAACGCGTTTGCCTTAATACCTATCATCGCAAGCATACTATTGGCCAAACCTTGTCTACGGTATCCGTAGGTGAAATTTCTTTCCAAAACCATTATCATCGGCAGGTGCATCCGTTAAAAATCAATCAGCTGGTTTTAAATGAATACATGAAGTCCGAAGGCCGCAATTGTAAATCACTTTTGAGGTCAGATTATTCTAATTGCTTAATTCTCATATCATCATATGCCATAATATAAGAAGCTTGATTAAAATAACCAGAAGTAGCATCTTTGGCATAATCGAACTTATTCCCAGTATATTCCGTGGTACCAATGAACTTAGCAACGTCCATAAGATTATTCTTATATGCCAATTTCAAAAGCACATCGTACGTAATATCAAAACCACGCACCGCGTATTTGTCCGGGTCTTCACCAAATTTCTTTCGATAAGTCGATACAAAAGAACTATTAGAAATCTCACGATAAACAGAAGGATATGTAAAATTAAGATTGGATAAGTGTGTACTGGAGATAACATCGTTTTCGAATGCATCGTTATGATCCATTGTGAACATCCTTACCTTAAGTTTATCGGAACTATTTTCCATATCCAATAATGAATTATGAAACGCATTGAGGATTGAAACCACACTAGAAATTAATTTAAAATTCTCCGATTCAACAAAAACCCAGTTTTCCACATCTTCTTTTAAAAGTAGGGCAAGTTTATCACGATTGATACCAATATTCTTTTCCTCCTCCTTTACCTGAACCACTTTTGCCTGAGGAAAATTCTCCAAAAGCATCTGTTGTGAACGGTTGCTTTTTTCGTCAGCAATAATAATTAGATTCTCCTCCTTATACTTACTTTTTACATATTGGATCATATGTTCTCCGAGTAAATCGTCCTCCGTTGAGGAAAAGAATACATTGTTTAAACTGATATCATTTTTCGCTTTTACAGGGGCCACCACGGGAACACCAAAATTGGATGCCTGTATGGCCACTTCTTTGAGCGACACTTCATCCAGTGGACCTACAATAGCCTGATAATCCCCAATCCTTTCTCGCGAAAGTATCTCCTTTGTCTTCGCAAGACTCCACTGATTATCAAACGTTTTTACATCTACGGATATTCCTAACGAAGCAAGGGAATCTAGCGCAACCAATGCTCCGGAATAAAGCCCCAAACTGTACTTTAGACTAGGTCTGTTTTCAATTGTCCAAGTAGTCGTTTCCTTGTCCGTAATATCCAATTTATCCAATCGAAAAGGTAGCATAAACATTACCTTAGGTCTATTGTTTGTATTAATGCTGTCCAAGAGGTTTATCTTGTCCAAAACCAGCGCATTTCTAACTTCAAAATCACCTACTTGTTCTTTTGGTAATTTTAATATCATTCCCGCTTTCAATCCGTTTGCGAGCTCTGGATTCAAACTAACCAAATCTACCCAGGACATTCCAAACTTTCTTGTCAACCGAAACTCGTTTTGTTTGGGTTTTACTTCGTAAAAAATATAATTCTCCGTGTTTATTTCTCCTGGATCAAGCTTTGTTTCAGGAATCCGGATAATCATTCCTTCCTTTAACCCTCCTCTTTCAGTAATTTCTGGATTCAAACGAACAATCTCATCTGATTTCACCCCAAACTCCTTTTCTAATCTGTAAAAATTCATTTTTGGAGGAATGGTGTATGACCTATATAACTGTGTTTTCTGATCGCTTACGGAACTACCGGCAATTTTTGGCAGTAACAACTCATATCCCTCTGCTAAATAACTGGTATTTTGAGCAAGTGTTGGATTTAAAACAAGCATACTATCAATGGTAATACCGTATTTATGTGCAATACTCCATCTTGTTTCTTTGGGAGCTACTATATATTTCTCATAGGCTTCCGGATCTATCGTATTCTCTTTTTCAACTATTTTTTTGTACTTGGGAATACGAATTTCCATTTTCTTTTTTAACTGCTCGGCATACAGTTGTTGGTTGTATTTTTTGATTTCCTCTTCCGTAACATTGTAGCGCTTTGCTATTCCGTAAAGCGTTTCCCTTTTTCTTACTTTGTGGTTTACAAATCCTATTGGTTCTCTCTTTTTTACGGAATCTTTCATTACGCCAAGAATAAGGTTCTTAACTTCAGATTCCACAGAAACCTCACCTAGCTTAGCTTCAGGCACTACCAATATAGTATTGACCGCCAACGTATCTCCTTCTTTTATTTCCTTGTTATATTTGAGAATACTTGCCGTAGATACACCATATTTGGTTGCTACACTATACAATGTTTCACCTTTTTTAACAGCATGTGTAGTAAATTTTTGTGCCAAAATACTTGTACTTGACAACAAACATGCAACTAAAGCTATAAGAAGTATTTTTAAAGTATTTTTCATTTTATTCCCATTCTATGGTTGCCGGAGGTTTTGAACTTATATCATATACGACACGATTCACTCCAGGGACTTTATTAATGATATCATTTGACGTCTTTTGCAAAAACTCGTAAGGTAAATTTACCCAATCTGCCGTCATACCATCTGTACTCTCTACCGCTCGTAAAGCTACACATTTTTCGTACGTACGTTCGTCGCCCATTACTCCAACGCTATTTACGGGCAGAAGCATTGCCCCTGCTTGCCATACTTTGTCATACAATCCCCATTCGCGCAATCCGTTTATAAAAATATGGTCTACTTCCTGTAAAATAGCAACTTTCTCTCTTGTGATATCTCCTAAAATCCGTATCGCAAGTCCCGGTCCAGGAAACGGATGCCTTCCCAACAAGGCATTATCTATACCTAAACTAGCCCCTACCCTTCGCACCTCATCTTTAAACAACATTTTTAAAGGCTCAACAACCTTCAATTTCATATAATCCGGCAAGCCACCTACATTATGGTGACTTTTTATGGTAGCAGACGGACCACCTGTTGCTGAAACCGATTCTATCACATCTGGATAAATAGTGCCCTGGGCCAACCATTGAGCATTATCTACCAAGTGCGATTCGTCATCAAATACTTCTACAAAAACCCGACCTATGGTTTTCCGTTTGGTCTCCGGATCACTTTCTCCCTCTAAATCATCCAAAAAACGTGCCGAAGC
>CAYGUY010000102.1:0-1561 GCA_964353165.1 uncultured Maribacter sp. | reverse complement strand
TAGAGATATTTGTAATAGGTTTTTAACAAAAAAGAAAAGACCAATAAGTTTAAAATTAAAATCATATTAAAAGAGGCCTTCGGGCCTGTTTTTTATTGGGCATACAGGTAATTTTAGAAAGAAAATGTATCTTTAGTACAAACCAAAGCCCTATGAAACCTAAAATCGTATTTTGGTTTTTGTTTGTCTGTGTCATATCTACCCCGCTCTGTGCCCAGCAAAATCGAGAACTGGATAGTCTTTTACTAATCATTGATCAAAACAAAAATGACACTACAAGAGTTGTGACATTAGGCAGTCTTTTTCACAAGACCATATACAATAATCCCAAAATGGCATTTGCTTATGCCGATGAAGAACTTAAACTTTCTAGCAAGCTAAATTTTCAAAGGGGACTTGCAGATGGCAACTTCCATAAAGGAGTTTACTTTTATAATTATGGTAAGCCAGATTCAGCGACTTATCATTTAAAAAACGCAGAAAGTCTTTACAAGTCATTGGATGATTTTAAAGGAGAAAATAGCGTAATCTACATGAAGGCGATAAATCAAAGTGGTTTAGGAAATCTTGATCGAGCTCTGGAAATATTGGAGATATATATAGCCAATTATAAGACAAAGGCTAAAGATTCATCCGCCCTGTTCCAAATAGGCAAAGCTTATTCGCAACGTGGAGATTGGCAGATGCAAAAAGGCAATTATAAATTAGCGCTTACCGATGTTTTAATGGGATTGCGAATAATAGAAAAATTTAAGGATCCCATCCGGACAGCAGATGCCTTATCGGTTCTTTCGTCAATTGAGCGGGCTCAAAAAAACTTTCCCAAAGCTTTGGAATATGATTTACAGGCACTACAGATTTATAGAGACAAAAATGACAAATTCTACGAAGCTGCAACTTTGAATGATCTGGGTCTTATATATTCTGGCTTAAAGCAAAATCACGCTGCACTTAATTCTTTAGAACATAGCTTAGTCATTTTTCGAGAACTCAACGAACCTGCATCCTCCGGTATAGCTCTTATGGCCATTGCTGGTCTTTATATTAAAAATGGTGATTATAGTTCCGCTCTAATAAATTTAGATGAGAGTATTGAACTTTTAACTTCCGTAGGTGATAAGGTTAAACTCTCACAAGCCTTATTGTTAAAAGGTATCACAGAAAACAAAATGAATAAACCAAATCAAGGTCTACCTCTTATAAATCAGGGTATCGAATTAGCTGAAAGCACCAATGTTCTTGATATAATCTCTTCTGGCTACAAAGAAAGGTCTTCGGTTTATTCCGAACTTGGGAACTATAAAATGGCACTAAGGGACAAAAACAAATTTATAGAAGTGCAAGACAGTCTTTTTAATATCGAGAAATCTAGACAAATAGAGGAACTTCGTACGATATACGACACAGAAAAAAAAGAACAGCAAATAGCACTTCAAGAAAAAGAGATTACGGTTTTAGAACAAAAAGCACAAATAAGCAACCTGCAGAAACTTCTACTTGGCATTGGTCTTTTGCTCTCCTTAATTGGTTTTTACGCCATCCGTCAAAAAATGAAACGCAA
>CAYGUY010000101.1:0-10928 GCA_964353165.1 uncultured Maribacter sp. | reverse complement strand
CATCCAATCCTGGAGTTAATTGAATTTTCTTTTTACTCATAAAATAACTTGGATAGCTGGCTCTAAGTTCAGCAACCGTTCCCCCTTTTTCCGCCATCAGCATTAAAAATAAAGCTGTTCCTACCAAGGAATCACGCCCGTAATGACTTTCTGGGTAAATGATACCGCCATTACCTTCGCCTCCAATGATAGCATTGCTCGCCTTCATTTTGGTTACTACGTTTACTTCGCCCACTGCTGCAGCCTCATAGGTGCCACCGTGTTTTTCGGTAATATCACGTAAGGCTCTCGAAGACGATAAATTAGATACTGTATTCCCTTTTGTTTTTCCAAGCACATAATCCGCACAGGCAACTAAAGTATATTCCTCGCCGAACATTTCGCCATCATTACTAATAAATGCCAAACGGTCTACATCTGGATCTACTACGATTCCAAAATCGGCCTTTTCTTTCACTACCAATTCGCAAATGTCCTTTAGATGTTCTTTTAAAGGTTCTGGATTATGTGGAAAATGACCCGTAGCATCACAATACAGTTCTACAACCTCTACACCCAATTCCTTTAACAAAGCAGGAATAGCAATGCCTCCCGTAGAGTTCACCCCATCTACCACTACTTTGAATTTCGCTTTGCGGATAACGTCCGCATCCACCAAGGACAGGTTTAGCACTTCATCAATATGAATATCAATATAACTATCGTTCTTAATAATCTCGCCTAAATCGTCAACTTCGGAAAAATCAAAATCCTCTTTTTCTGCTATGTCCAAGATTTTAGCGCCTTGTGCGGCATTCAGAAACTCCCCTTTTTCGTTCAATAATTTCAATGCGTTCCATTGTTTTGGATTGTGGCTTGCCGTTAAAATGATGCCACCGTCCGCTTTCTCTAACGGAACCGCTATTTCAACCGTTGGGGTGGTAGATAAATCCAAATCAACAACATCAATTCCAAGCCCCACCAAGGTAGAAACCACTAAATTCTGAATCATTTCACCGGAGATACGGGCATCGCGACCAATAACCACCTTCAATTTTTCTTTCTTGGAGTAGCCCTTTAGCCATATACCATAAGCAGCGGCAAACTTTACCGCGTCTATCGGCGTTAGGTTATCGCCTGGTTTCCCTCCTATGGTGCCTCGTATTCCAGATATTGATTTGATCAGTGTCATAAATTCAGTATAAGTTTTTGCAAATATACACTGTCTGTTGACAACTGGGAGGGTCACAATTCGTAAATTCGACCTGTATAAAATTTAATCGGTCAATGAACTTTCTTGCCCATATTTACCTCTCTTTTGGCGATGCCGAAGTTACCTTAGGAAACTTTATTGCCGACAGTATTCGAGGAAATAAGTATAAACACCTTCCGCCACGTATTATAAAAGGTATTGAATTGCACCGAAATATAGACACCTTTACCGATGCTCACAGGATTCACAAGAAAAGCAGTAAAAGATTGCATGCTAACTACAGTCACTACAGTAGGGTTATTGTAGATATTTATTATGACCATTTTCTAGCCAAGAACTGGGAACATTATTGCGATGTTTCCTTGGATGAATTCGTTGCTGATTTTTATGATTTACTGGAAGATAATTATGCCATATTGCCTAACAGCGTAAAACGTATGATGCCCCACATGATAGCTGACAACTGGCTTTTGAACTATGGAAAAATGGAAGGTATTGCCAATGTCCTAAACGGCATGAACCGAAGAACTAAGAACAAGTCTAAAATGAACCTTGCCATTGTAGATCTCGAAGAACATTACACAGAATTTGAAACCGAGTTCACGTCTTTTTTTAAGGAATTGATTATCTTTTCCAAACAAAAATTTATTTCACTTTAAATCGAATTAATACACCAACAAACTACCGTTCCACGATGATTAAAAAACTGACCCTCCTCTTGATTCTATCCTTACTATTTGTACAATGTAAGCAAGCACCTGTTATGCCTACCGGTCTAGTTTCCGAGAAAGCGATGGTGGTGTCTGCTAGAGAAGAAGCCTCGAAAATAGGCGTAGAAATCATGAAAAAAGGCGGTAATGCTTTTGATGCCATGGTTGCAACGGAAATGGCTTTGGTAGTCGCATATCCATTTGCCGGAAACATTGGCGGCGGCGGGTTTATGGTCTATCGAAAAGCAAACGGAGATATGGGTGGATTAGATTACCGAGAAAAAGCACCCTTAGCTGCCCATAAGGACATGTATTTGGATTCCTTAAGAAATGTAATTCCTGGAAAAAGTACACTTGGGGCTACCGCCGTGGGTGTTCCGGGTACCGTTGCGGGAATTATTGCAGTGCATAAAAAGTTTGGTTCGCTGCCTTTGCAGGAAATTATGGCTCCCGTAATTGCCTTAGCCGAAAAAGGGGTGGCAGTAACCGAAAATCAGGAAAAAAGACTCGCAAGTCAGCGAGAAAAATTCATAGAAGTAAACGGTGATAGCACTAAATTCGCAACCGTTTTTAAAGAAGGTGATATTATAAGGTATCCAAACCTTGCCAAAACCATGCAGCGCATAGCCGATAATGGTAGGGACGGCTTTTACAAAGGGGAAACCGCACAAAAACTAGCAGCGTTTATTCAAGAAAAGGGAGGCTACATAACCGAGGAGGACCTCGAGAAATACGAGGCGGTATGGCGGCAACCCGTGGTATTTGACTATAAAGATATTCGTGTTATTTCTATGAGTCCGCCAAGTAGTGGCGGTGTTACCATGAACCAGATTTTTAAGATGATGGAGCCTTATGATATTTCGGATTTTGGTCACAACTCCGAAAAAACCATTCAATTATTCACCGAGGCATCCAGACGGGCATACGCGGATAGAAATTTTTATTTAGGAGATCCCGATTTTGTTGATATTCCACAGGAAAAATTGCTAAGTAAGGAGTACTTGGATAGTAGAATGAGCGATTTTAGTTTTGAAAAAGCCACGAAGTCAGCAGATGTTTCGCACGGTTCCGTAGAAATTGTAGAGAGTATGGAAACCACCCACTACTCCATCGTAGATGCGGAAGGAAACGCCGTATCCGTGACTACAACGCTAAATGGGGCTTATGGCTCTAAATTATATTCGGATGAACTAGGTTTTTTCCTCAATAACGAAATGGATGATTTTAGTGCAAAAGCTGGTGTTCCCAACATGTTCGGTTTGATTGGTGCAGAGGCGAACAGTATTGCCCCGGAAAAACGAATGCTCAGCAGTATGACACCTACCATTGTGGAGCGCGATGGTAAGCTTTGGATGGTAGTAGGTACACCTGGCGGATCAACGATTATTACCGCAGTGGCACAAACGATATTAAATTCGTATGAGTTTAATATGAGTATGCAAGAAGCGGTAAACGCCCCTCGTTTTCATCATCAATGGCTGCCGGATATGGTTATTTTTGAGCCCGAAGGTTTCTCCAATGAGCTAAAGGAACAAATGAAAGCAAAAGGCTATATTATCAACGAAGATCGTACGCCCATAATCGGCAAGGTAGATGCCATCAAAGTATTGCCCAACGGGAAATTGGAAGGCGGTGCCGACAAGCGCGGGGATGATGCGGCGGTTGGGTATTAAAAAGCCCCCTAACACCCAAAGGGGAATCTGGTGTGTGTTTTATGATATATACTAATCTTTGAGCGTACAATTTTTAAAGCTAAAGCTTTTAGATTTATCGGTTGATTTTTGCATTTTAGGATTTTATTAAAGAGGGAAACTGCCTAAAAGCCAAAACTGGGTATTTACATTTGATTTTTTATTTGATAAGTTATGATACGAAAAATACTGAAAATACTTGGCGTCCTCGCCGTATTATTGATTATTGGCTTTATAACGATTTACGCAGTTTATAACGAAAAACTACCTGAGGGAAGACCGGGTGCAGCTGCTGATGCGTTGGCGGAAAAGATGCTTGCTACCCTTAATTACGATAAGTTTAAAGACACACGATACTTGGAATGGTCTTTTCAGGGCGGTTCTCATCAATACAAATGGGATAAGGAAAAACGTCAGGTCGATGTTTCTTGGGACGATTATGTGGTAAAGCTGGATTTGATATCTACCGGTTCCAGTTTGGCGTTTAAAAATGGAGAGCGCTTAATGGATATAGAAAGTGAGTCGGTCATAGAAAAAGCAATAGATTACTTTAACAACGACTCTTTTTGGTTGGTTGCGCCTTACAAAGTTTTTGACGCTGGCGTTGAACGCAGTATTGTTCCCCTACCGGATGGCACAGACGGACTCTTAGTTACCCACACTAAAGGCGGAACAACCCCAGGAGATTCGTATTTATGGATGCTACAGCCTAGCGGTTTTCCCAAAAGTTTTAAAATGTGGGTTAAAATTATTCCTATTGGCGGTATAGAGGCTACTTGGGACGATTGGGCAGTGATGGAAAGTGGTGCCTTTTTACCCAAATCGCACGAATTAGGACCTGTTAAATTGATGATGGGCGATATTAGGGGGTATAATCCCTAAAGTTCGCTAAGACCATATTCCAGTAAAACAATTTCCCATTCCTTAGTTTCTTTGATATTCAATATTTGTTGCGAAATCTGTTGTTCCAGCAAAGTATGTGTTTTTGGTAGTGCAAAGGCGTAAAATTGGACATCAAACTGTAAGGGCATGATTTCTAAATTTTGTAAACTCGAGTCTTTTTGCATTCTATATCTCAGAATAGGTTCATCATAAAGAAAGGCACTTATTTTTCCTTTTTGCACGTCTTTAAGTCCATCTACAACAGTGGAATAGCTAACTATATCCTTGAAAAAATGCTCTGTTAAAAACACCTCCGTACCGGATTCGTTGATTGTACCCACTTTACGTTCCTTAAATTCATTAAAACCCTCCGGGT
The DNA here is from genome assembly GCA_964353165.1 of uncultured Maribacter sp. Lineage (GTDB taxonomy): Bacteria > Bacteroidota > Bacteroidia > Flavobacteriales > Flavobacteriaceae > Maribacter. Next base: position 6,077 of record CAYGUY010000101.1, on the reverse strand, counting down.
TATTCGTTAATTGATTTACAGTTAAACTAGAGGCTATACTTGCCGTTAAGCCCGATATAAACAATAACCCACCAAACATAAGTACTAAGGCCGAAACTTTACCCATTTTCGTTTTTGGTGACTTATCCCCATAACCCACAGTGGTTAATGTAACAGCAGACCACCAAACGCCATCCCAAATCCCTTTTGGTCCGTATCTAAAGGTTTCTGGATTTTCCTTTCGTTCAAACAACCATCCCAATAAACCAAAACTGAAGATGATAAACAGCAGTACCAATAGCCCTTTGATAAAATTGAGATTAAAAAAGCCTTTTAGAAAGATTGATAATTTTTCAAATGATGAGACCTGAGCCACCACGGCTGTAGCATTAGAAACAAAAAAGGAATGGGTAAATTCCATTTCCTTACTTCTTTCGCTCGTAATGGTTAAGGGGTTAATACTAAGGTCAATCCCTCCTGTTTTTAAGGAATCCAACATATCCGTAAAATTCATAGGAAGTAACCTATAATTTATTTTAAGGTCTTTTGCTACGTTCTTCCATAACCAAACGTTTAAACCCTCTAAACTTTCTCCTTCCTGAACCAAAAAAGGGGCAGCTGGTGTATAACCTACTAGTAAGGTGTCCCTCTCCGTCTGACCGAACAACCCCGAATAGAAAAGAATCAGAAGAATAAATAATGTTTTACGCATACTAAAAACAACTTTACATGTTAGATAAATATAAGGTATTTAAATCGGAGACTACCTTAGCCATTTAGTTCGACAGCCTATAATGATATTGATTAAAAAAGTATACTTTTAATTATGGAGATTAAACTACTTACACAATCCGATGTTACGGAAAGCTTACAATCGCAACTATCAGAACTATATCTACAGCTCAATGCAGAATTAAAGCAACATTCGTTGCAAGAGATACGGAAAAAATCAAAAGATATTGAAATTGCGGTTTGTTTTGAGGGTGACCTACTAATCGGCATTGCCATGTTGGCAAAGTATACCGTTATTTCCGGTCATAAAGGAATGATAGAGGATGTTGTGGTTTCCCAAGACCACAGAGGTAGAGGTATTGGTAGACAATTGATGGAACTGCTGCTTGAGCGTGCCAAAGAATGCAATCTGGACGATGTACTATTATTTAGCGGCCATCATAGAACGGCGGCCATCACTTTATATAAAAGTCTTGGATTTACCCTAAAGAACAGTGGTTTGTACGTAAAAAAAATAAAGGTTTAGCCTATACTTTCTTCACATGCTTTAACTGATTTTTCAATTCATCCATAGATTCTTGTAGCTGACGTAGCAGTCCGGTATCGGTAGTGGCGTCTACATTGAAGGTGATTTTACTACTTACCTCCCAAATTTCCTGAATCTGAAAGGGCTTGATATCATACGGCGGATAGGTTTCATTAAGGGAAACCAAGGTAAGGTTATTGCTGTTGGGACGTTTTTCTATTTTTTTGACCATAATGGAATCCTGCAAGACCACCACATACATTTTATTGGCGCTTACATGGTCTATATGTTCAATAGCCCGTGCCAAGACCCATTCCCCCGGATGTAGATTGGGCAACATACTGTCCCCTTCTACCTGAAACCCTCTATATGTAGCATTTCGAAACTCTGGTATAGGTAAATCAAACGCTGGAAGTTGCTGATACCAGCTCGTATCGGCAATATTTTGCGGATAGCCGGCAGCCGCTTTGGCATTCACCAATACCATGTTATCATTCTGTTCGGCATTAACCGTTACCACTTTAGGAATTACGCTTGTATTTGAAGTCTCGAGGTATTGCTGTTCGCTTTCCCCAAACAGCCATAAGGGATTGATCCTAAATTGTTTTAAAAGCTCGGAAACTACTTTTCCGGATAGCTTGGTACGCCCCCGTTCAATATCGGCCGTGGTATTGGATACACCCAATAGTGCGGCAAATTCTACTTGGGTATAGCCTAAATCCCTCCGAATATCCGTAAAACGCTTTAAGGTCAATTCATTTTCCATACTCAAATATACGAATTATGGATTATATCCATAATATTATTTGGATTATTTCCATAATTAGGATTATTTCCATAAATTTGGAATATATACGCAGCTAATAGATTTTGAACCGGCATAAGATCTGGAAAGAAAGGTTAGGGTCTCGGGATATCATAAAAGACCTTTATTAAAGCCTTCAACAGGAAAATTTAATGGTCGCTTATCATTGTTTAATTAAAAGTAGCTTAATATGGACACAATACGCACAGAGCAAAATCATGGGGTAGTAGAACGAAGTAGGACGATCGTTCTAACCGCCGGCTATCAATTCGTAGCTTGGAAAACCAAATTAAAAAAGAATGGTGTCAATTTGATGAACAGCGTCGTACGATTTTATTTCTAAATAGATCAATTATGGAAACACTGGAACAAACAAGTACATGTTTTGAAACAAAGTCAAAAACCTTTATCTACGATGGTAGTTTTAATGGATTTCTTACCGCCGTTTTTATAGGATTTGAACAGAAAATCGCACATGCGGATATTCAACCCAATCGAGGTATCCAAAGCGGACTGTTTACGGAAACGGAGACCATTTTCACTAACTTGGAAAAAGCCAAACGGGTTTGGAGCGGAGTTCAAAATAGGAGTAGTACAGCAATAAAGCATATTTATTTCGCTTTCTTAAGTGAGCAAAAAGGAATAGAGCCCCTACTCTACGCTTACATTCAAAAATTGATGCAAGGCGGCGGTACTACAAGCCCAAATTTTACGGACGATTGTAAGCTTAAAATCAATCAACTGGCGCATAAAGTGGGTAGGGAAAAACATAGAATGGAGGTTTTTGTACGATTTCAATTGACCAATGATGATATCTATTTTGCTATCATTGAGCCAGATTTTAACGTGTTGCCCCTACTTTCTAAACACTTTCGTTCCAGATACGCAGATCAACAGTGGATTATTTATGATGCCAAACGGAATTACGGACTTTACTATAATCTAGAAGGGGTGGAACTCATTAACTTGGATTTGAGGGATACGATTGCCAATAGCACGCACCGGAACGATGCTTTCGTCCAGGAAGAACATGAGTACCAAGGCTTGTGGAATAACTATTTCCAAAGTACGGATATCAAATTGCGTATCAATAAAAAACTGCACACACAGCATGTTCCTAAACCTGACTGGAAATATCTGTCAGAAAAGAAAGTGAGTTAGGGTTGATTGATTGAATTACTTTCCAATACGTAGAATGCTTACATAGGTACTAAGGCTTTTAGCCTAGGTAGCGAAAGAAGGAATTAGAACTTGTTTATAAGGGTGTCGGTTTTTTTAAATCTTTGATAAACCGTCTAAAAGGTTATTTTTGTGCTACTATAAAACACAATAACCATGGTAAAAAGAATTACGACGCTTACCCTAGTATGCTTATTATTTACATCCTGCTGGAAAGATAAAAGTCCAGAAGACTTGATCCGTTTGAAGGACAAATTCAAATCCACCGTGTCCTCTTTTGAAAAGCGAAAGGAGACCGCCAATAAAAACGTAACCAAAGGATTGGAGACCTTAAACGCACTTAAGGTCGCCTTAGAAGACACCAAAAACGAGGATAAGGAATTTGCCAAGGTCTATGGGGATTGGGAAAAGGTCAATAAACGAGTAGAACGTTTGAACAAGGAATATGAGGATTTAAAGGAACACGCTGCCAATTTGTTCAACGCCATGGAAACGCAAACGAAAAGTCTTAGTGATGAAACCAGTCGAAATACGCTAAACGGAGCCATTAAAAAAGCCCGCGCCAAGTACAACGGCACCCTAGCAAATACCTCCAAGGCCATTGAAAAATTACGTTTGTTACATGGCGATGCCGTTGAAGTCGTAAAAGCTCTTGAAGTAGCGGCTGCGTTAAATTCATTTGACAACATCAATGACCAAATGAAAAGTATCGAAGGTCGCGTAGATGGGATTATGCAAGAATTGAACGTAGCTGTTGTAGAAAGCAAAAAACTGTACGAGAAGAAAATTACCGAACTGGGTGAAGAATAAGTTATAATATTTGTCCTTTGATAACATCTAGGGGATTTGATTGTTTAAATCTTATCCCCTATTTCTTTAGCTTTTCGTACGTTCTCCAACAAAGTGATCGTTCTTGGTCTTGAATAGTACATTAAAGGAGGTAAGACTGCCATAAATACGCGTAATGTATTGTTGTAGGTCTATTTTCTCTTGATTGTCCAAATTTTTACTACTATTAATTTTCTGCTCCATAACACGGATTCGGTCGCGTACCATAACGATTTTATGAAAAAAAGTGTCTATAGGCATTTCTTTGTTTGCACTTGAGTCTCCAGGATCTAAAATTAGTTTTCCATTGCGCCACTTATCTGCCAAGGCTACTTTTTCGTGAGTATCGCTCCACTTTTCGAGGATTTTTGTAAGAGATCTTTCAATATCAAAAAAACTAACGGTATCCACATCATCATGCAAGTGCTCAATCACCTCAAAATCGGCGTCCAGTGCTATAGTTTCTAATCCCTTTTCTATAAAAGTTACCCAGTAGTGTTTGTAAGAAACATTGGTAACCACCCCTTTCCCGTATTCCTTGTGTTCTATTCGTGAACCTATTCCTAATAATTCCATTTGCTACTTTTAGTTTATGAATGCTAAGTTAAAGTCCGTGGCGTTAAACTGCAACAGTAGGTTGTCCATTTATCTTCTTTGGTTCATAGCCGGAGATGCGAATATCGCACTTTTGTTTTAGTTTAAAAATCATACTTATGCAGCTATTCTGATCTAGTGAACATGAAAAGTAGTGCTTCGCTACCCAAATACAATAGATCTCTATTGAAAATTATTTGAAGTAAGGTTGCGGACTCCTAGTGGTACATCCTGCCAGCGATGCTTTCAGCATTAAAGAGAATTATAATAAAATGAACGGTTAAGCTTGATGCGGACAAGGCGAAAGTTCATAATTTTACAGCTATTACAAGAATACCAGTAAGGTAGTTCGGCACACCACTGTTGGGGTAACGGGTTCGCTTGGAACGGAATACGAATTTATACTTGTTATCAGCCCCGTAGAACGCTCCATTATGTTGGGAATGTCTGCGACATGTCTACACGTCAAAGAATAATGGTACAAACGCATGCGAAGTCCAATTAACAATTCTATCAAACTGGTCATATCCTTTGCCGATATAGAAAAAATGTTCTGCCTTGGTACCTCAGGTAAAAGGACTTGCACAGTATGTGCCTATGCCTATAGTTGTTAACTAATGAAAAGGAAGGGTATTCTTGTAGTATTTGGACTTTTTGACTATCACATGGAATTACAGGTTTTATAATCTCCCTATAACGCGGCGCTGAATCGGCAGTTACAGGGAAGGTTACATAATAACTATCTGAAGATTTTTCTGCTGAGGCAAAAACATCCGGTAGAAGGTGGGCGGAGTAACTACTTGTTCCTTTCAACAGGAATTTAGTGTTATTTAGAACCTTCTGATGTTCTACTATCCACCAAATAAATAATTTTCCAAATATCAGCCTCTTTAAACAGCTGAATCGAATTTGCTCCTGCGTGATGGAGTTTATTATCCAACCAAAACTCGTAAGGTGTCCAAACATGTGCTAAAGGACCGTCAATTTGAATAGTAAAGCTTAAGAGTTTTTCTTCAAATACAGTGGTATCAGGCATGGAAGCTATACCGTTGATGAGTGCCTCAAAGCTTTGTTCCCTTAATACTTGAACGCCAGTTGAATCAGGTGCTGTGCGCCTTAGCAGCGCATCTGGATGAATCCATTTTTGCATTCCTTTGGCGTCACGGGAATGGAAAGCATCAAAAAATGCGTTTACCGTATTTTTAACATGTTCTTCTTCCACCTGTGCTGTAGAAACAACAACTGCCAAGAGACAAAAGAGGCTTAGGAAAGTTTTCATCTTATATTTTATTTAAAGGTTTACCGCGTTAAAAGTAATCATAATCCAGCAAGTATTGGGAAACAAAAAGGCATTGCCTAATTTCCTTCAATCTCGTCAAATCTCCTTATTTTTAACCACAATAAAATTGACTACATGTCCACAGCAAAAAAAGA
>CAYGUY010000100.1:0-11275 GCA_964353165.1 uncultured Maribacter sp. | reverse complement strand
TAGTTTCAATTCACTTTTAACAACCATTCAAATAATGTATTTTTGATTTCTATGAATACGGCACTATGCTTTAGAAACCACATAGCTAAAATAAGCTTATTATCGCTTCTAGCAATGGTTGTGCTGTCATGTAATTCATTAAAAAAAGTTGACGAAAACGAGTATTTGGTCATAAAAAATCAATTACTAATAGATTCCCTAGAAGTAAACAATGAGGCGATAGAGAGCCTTATTTACCAAAAACCCAATGCAGCACTTTTAGGTTATCCCTTGCGGTTGAATCTTTACAACCTTGCCAAGGAAAATCCAGACTCGTTATACCAGTCTTGGTTGAATAGCAAACCCAAAAGAAGAGCAAGACTCACAAAGGCGCTGTCTGGAAAACAAGTAGAACGTTTAGGTGAATCCTTTTTAGTGTCAGGATTAAGCAATTGGTTAAAAGATATTGGTGAAGCGCCTGTCGTACTCGACACATCTAAGACCCGAAGAAGTCTACAACGCCTAAGCTCCTATTATTATGACAGGGGTTATTTTAATAATACTACACATTATAGCGTAGATACCACAAATAGAAAAAAAAGAGCAACAGTAGCATATGAGATTGTATTAGGCAAACCCTTTATGGTAGATTCCGTTTCCAATAAAATATCCTCTAAGGCAATAGACTCGCTGTATTTTATAAACTCAGGACAGTCGCTGGTTAAAAAGGGACAGCAGTTTGACCGTGACATTTTTAATGCAGAAAGGGGAAGGCTAACTACTATTTTTAGGAACAGTGGCATTCGTAATTTCCAAGAAAGCTCCATTACCTATGATATTGCTAGAGATACTACAGTAATGGGAGAAGATCAAAAAATGAACGTTGTCCTAAATATTGGTGATTTAAAAAAACGTGGGGAAAATGAGGTAACTACCACGGAATATAAAGTTGAAAAAATAAACCACATAGACGTTTACACAGATTATCTTTCCACTGATAACAAAGACTCGCTAACGACAATAGTTTATGGTGATTTAACCATCTATTATTCTGGAAAATTTCAAATAAAGCCGAAAACCTTGGCCAATGCCATTTTCTTTAAAAAAGGGAACACGTATCGGGATTTAGATAAAATTAGAACTTCGAGACAGTTGAACAGCTTAAACATTTTTAAATACCCTAACATTATCTTTGAAGAAGATAGCACGGCCAACTTAGTAAATACAAGTATTTATTTAGCCCCTAAGACCAAGTATTCCCTAGGTACCAACTTTGATGTTAGCCGATCCAACATTAGACGTTTGGGAATTGGAGTAAATGCATCACTTCTCATAAGGAACATTTTCAAAGGAGCAGAAAACCTTAGCATATCTGGCGATGCGACTTTTGGCTTATTAAGTAGTCCTTCATTCCAAGAAGATTTTTTCTCGGAAATTGGTGGCGATATTACCTTAGACTTTCCACGCATATGGTTTCCCTTTCTAAATACGACTACACTTATCCCCAACTATACCTTGCCAAAAACCAGAGTTGCATTGGGTACAAGTTTTCAAAGAAATATTGGTCTTGACAAACAGACCCTAAATAGTGTTTTGAGTTATAATTGGACACCATCGGAATTTAAAAAACATAACATAGAATTATTGAATGTGCAATATGTCCGAAACGTGAACAGTAATCGTTTTTTTAATGTGTATCGTAATACCTACAATGAACTCAATAGGATAGCTACAGAAGACAATATCGTTGTAAACCCTATCTATTTTAATGAAGAAGGTAATCTCACCACTCCCATAGAGGCGGCCGATGCGGATAGCATTGGCACGGATAATTTTATTGATGATGTCCTCACCGGAGCAATCCCTATAACAACAGACGGTTTAACGCTTCAAGATTTTAATGAAGTCCAAAGCATAAACGAGAGAGAACAACGATTAACGGAAAACAATCTTATTTTCACTACCAACTACACCTTCAATAAAAATAATAGGAATGGAGTTACGGACAACAGTTTTTATCAGTTTCGTTGGAAATTGGAAGGTGCGGGCAATCTACTGGCCGGACTGTCAAGTATTGTACCGTTCAATGAAAATGATGATCAATTACTGGTGTTTAACGTACCGTTTTCACAATATGTTAAGACCGAATTGGACTATGTAAAATACTGGGACCTTTCGCGCTCCAATGTGGTTGCAGCAAGAACTTTCTTTGGCATTGCCATACCTTACGGCAATTCAAATAACATTCCTTTTGTAAGAAGTTACTTTGGTGGCGGTTCTAACGATAATAGGGCGTGGTTCCCATATTCTTTAGGGCCTGGAAGAACCTCTGCTGTAAACGATTTTAACGAAGCAAACCTGAAAATCGCTTTAAACCTAGAATATCGTTTCCCTATAGCAGGAGATATTAATGGAGCCATTTTTGCAGATGCAGGAAATATTTGGAATGTTTTTGATGATGTTGAAGACGCAAACGCCACCTTTAACGGATTTGCTTCATTAAAAGATATTGCATTGGGCACGGGATTTGGCCTACGGTACGACTTCACTTATTTTCTTTTTCGCCTAGACTTAGGCTTTAAAACCTACAATCCTGCGGAAGAACAGTCAAAAAGATGGTTTCGAGACTACAATTTTGCCAATTCGGTATTACAAATAGGTATTAACTATCCTTTTTAAGTCTAAATGTTTTGTTACTTTTGTCTCTCATTTTATAGAAAACTAAAGACCAAAAATACTATGGCCCATAACATTAAAGCGGGAGTTGCTACAGGAAATCAAGTTCAAGAAATATTCAAATACGCTAAAGAAAAAGGCTTTGCACTACCTGCGGTAAATGTAATAGGATCAAATACCATTAATGGTGTATTGGAAACAGCGGCTAGTTTAAATGCTCCTGTTATCATACAATTTTCTAATGGGGGGGCACAGTTCAATGCCGGAAAAGGGCTTTCAAACGAAGGTCAAAACGCTGCTATTCAAGGTGCTATTGCCGGCGCAAAACATGTACATCAATTGGCCGAAGCTTATGGAGCTACAGTTATTTTACACACAGACCATTGTGCAAAAAAGCTACTACCATGGATAGATGGTTTGTTGGATGCAAGCGAAAAGCACTATGCGGAGACAGGAAAATCACTTTTCAGCTCACACATGATCGATCTTTCCGAGGAGCCTTTAGAGGAAAACATTGAGATCTGCAAGACATACTTGGAGCGCATGAGCAAAATGGAAATGACCTTGGAAATAGAATTAGGTATTACTGGAGGCGAGGAAGATGGCGTTGATAATTCAGACGTTGATGATTCTAAGTTATACACACAACCGGAGGAGGTAGCATATGCTTACGAAGAACTATCCAAAGTAAGCCCAAGATTTACCATTGCCGCTGCGTTCGGAAACGTGCATGGTGTCTATAAGCCAGGCAACGTAAAGCTTACACCTAAGATTTTACTGAATTCTCAAGAATACATTTCTAAAAAATATGGAGTAGAACATAATCATATCGATTTTGTATTCCACGGTGGTTCTGGATCTACAGTAGAAGAAATTAGAGAAGGTATTAGTTATGGTGTTATTAAAATGAATATTGATACCGACCTTCAATATGCGTTTTTAGCTGGCGTAAGAGATTATGTGCAGGACAACAAAGATTTTCTACAAACACAAATAGGAAATCCAAAAGGTTCTGACGAGCCCAATAAAAAATATTATGACCCTAGAGTATGGCTACGTAGTGGTGAAACTTCCTTTGTAGAGCGATTGAAAAAGGCTTTTGAAGACTTAAATAATGTAAATACATTGTAATTTTTTCGAACTAACTCTAAAGTATGGATAATATGACGGCTTGGTTTAAAAGGAAGGAAAAGGGAATACAAACATCGACCGAGGAGAAAAAAGACACCCCGAAAGGGCTTTGGTACAAGTCTCCTACTGGTAAGATTGTAGAGTCTGACGATTTGGCCAATAACTTTTACGTAAGCCCAGAGGACGATTACCACGTTCGCATAGGAAGTAAAGAATATTTTGAAATCTTATTTGACGATAATAAGTTTACCGAATTGGACGCCAAGCTTTCTTCTAAAGACCCATTAAAATTCGAGGATACAAAAAAGTATGGTGATAGATTAAAGGCTGCACAGAAAAAAACAGGTCTAAAAGATGCCGTTAGAACAGGCTTTGGAAAATCCCTTGGAAAAGATATTGTGATCTGTTGCATGGATTTTAGCTTTATCGGCGGATCTATGGGTAGTGTGGTAGGCGAAAAAATAGCTCGTGGTATCGACCATTCTATCAAAAACAAAGTACCGTTTCTGATGATTTCTAAATCTGGAGGTGCACGTATGATGGAGGCAGCACTTTCCTTGATGCAATTGGCAAAGACTTCGGTAAAACTAGCGCAGTTGGCGGAAGCCGGTTTACCGTATATATCTCTTTGTACAGACCCGACAACTGGAGGCACAACGGCATCTTACGCTATGTTGGGAGATATTAACATTGCGGAACCTGGAGCGTTGATCGGTTTTGCTGGACCCCGTATCGTTAAGGATACAACAGGGAAGGATTTACCGGAAGGATTCCAATCCTCGGAGTTTTTATTGGAGCATGGTTTTTTAGACTTTATCACACACCGCAGAGATCTTAAGAAAAAAGTAAACCTGTATATCGATTTAATACAGAATATCCCCATTCGTAAAGAGGAAGTTAAATCGGCCTAGCAGCGATTCATTTGGATCAATGCTTTGAGAAAAGCACAACATTAAATTTCGAGGACAAGACCAGAAGTGGAGCATAAAATCTAAGGCAAGCTAGTATTTATAAAAAAATCAGGTCAAATTACTATAAATTAATCAATAAAATGGTAAATTTGCAGCCTGTTTGAAAATCAATCAGATACATAAAAATCATTAATACTAATATTAGCATGTATTTAACGAAGGAAGTAAAAGCCGAAATCTTTAAGAAACACGGCGGTAAAGCGGAGAACACAGGTTCTACCGAAGGCCAAATTGCATTGTTTACACATCGTATCAATCATTTGACCGGTCACTTGAAAAAAAACCATAAAGACTACAACACGGAGCGATCTCTTGTAAAGCTTGTGGGTAAGAGAAGAAGTCTTTTAGATTATATGATCAAAAACGACATTGTAAAGTATAGAGAGCTTATAAAAGAGCTTGGCATTAGAAAATAAAGTAAGGGAAGGGATAGTTAGCTATCCCTTTTTATTTTGATACACTCTAGGTACCAAGAGTTAAAATAACGGGACAAATCAAAAAGCTGCACACAGTTTTTCATTGGTCGAGTGCTAAAAGCACATACAACAACACAACCTTCTGGCCTCAACAACCGGATGACCATTGTTTAACAAAATCCCGATGGGTATCGGGTAAAAATCAATTTTATGATTCCAAAAGTATTTAGAGAGGTCATAGACCTTGGTGACGGTAGGGAAATTTCTATCGAAACCGGAAAATTAGCGAAACAGGCGCATGGTTCTGTTGTCGTACAATCGGGAAAATGTATGCTACTGTGTACCGTAGTTTCCAATTACAAACAAAGTGATGTAGATTTTCTACCCCTTACGGTAGATTATCGCGAAAAGTTCGCAGCCGCGGGTCGTTACCCTGGCGGTTTCTTCAAAAGAGAAGCAAGACCTAGTGACGGTGAAGTATTGACCATGAGATTGGTGGATCGTGTTTTACGTCCGCTTTTTCCAAAGGATTATCATTCAGAAACTCAGGTCATGATACAATTAATGTCCCATGACGAAGATGTTATGCCCGAAGCTATGGCTGGTTTGGCTGCATCAGCAGCTATCCAATTATCGGATTTTCCTTTTGAATGTGCTATTTCAGAAGCAAGAGTGGGTCGTGTTAATGGTGAGTTTATCATTAACCCAACCAGAGCTCAATTAGCAGAATCCGATATAGATATGATGATCGGCGCCTCGGCTGATTCGGTTATGATGGTAGAAGGTGAAATGGATGAAATTTCCGAAGAGGAAATGGCAGACGCTATCAAATTTGCACATGAAGCCATCAAGATTCAAATTGCAGCTCAATTGCGTTTAGCAGAAGCTTTCGGAAAGAAAGAAATAAGGGAATACGCTGAAGAGCGTTCTGATGAAGACCTGGCAAAAAAGATTCACGATATGGCATACGACAAAGTATACGCCATAGCGAAAGCGGGATCTGCCAAGCATGAAAGAAGCGCTGCCTTCAATGAAATAAAAGAAGAAATTAAAGCTACTTTTTCTGAAGAAGAATTAGCAGATTATGGTGATCTGGTATCAAAATACTACAGAGAAGCTGAAAAAAGCGCCATACGCGACCTTACCTTAAACGAAGGTTTACGTTTAGATGGTCGTAAGACAGATGAAATCAGACCTATATGGTGTGAAATCGATTATTTACCATCTACACATGGTTCTGCCATCTTTACTCGTGGAGAAACTCAGGCTTTGGCAACGGTAACCTTAGGTACCTCCAGAGATGCCAACAAAATAGATATGCCATCTCATGAAGGAGAAGAAAATTTTTACCTACACTATAATTTTCCTCCATTCTGTACGGGTGAAGCACGACCAATTCGTGGAACATCACGTAGAGAAGTAGGTCATGGTAACCTAGCCCAACGCGCATTAAAAGGAATGGTGCCGGATGATTGTCCGTATACGGTTCGTATCGTTTCAGAAGTACTGGAATCTAACGGTTCTTCTTCCATGGCAACGGTCTGTGCGGGTACAATGGCAATGATGGACGCAGGTGTTCAATTGAAAAAACCAGTTTCAGGTATCGCTATGGGATTAATTTCCGATGCAGCCTCTGGAAAATATGCTGTACTCTCCGATATACTTGGTGATGAAGATCACTTGGGAGATATGGACTTTAAGGTAACCGGTACGGCAGATGGTATTACTGCTTGCCAAATGGATATCAAAGTAAAAGGATTGTCTTACGAGATTTTAGTAAATGCACTAAAACAAGCTAGAGCAGGTCGTTTACATATCCTTGAGAAATTGACCGATACTATTGCTGCCCCAGCTGCTGATGTAAAACCACATTCTCCAAAAATGGTTACGCGCACTATTCCTAATGAATTTATTGGTGCACTTATAGGGCCCGGCGGAAAAGTGATTCAAGAACTTCAGAAAGAAACAGGAACTACGATCGTGATAAACGAAGATCCTGTTACAGAAGAAGGTATTGTTGAAATCTTAGGTACCGACCAAAATGGCATCAATGCCGTTTTAGCCAAAATCGATTCATTAATGTTCAAACCTCAAATGAACGAGGCCTATAAAGTTAAAGTTATCAAAATGCTAGATTTTGGAGCCGTGGTAGAATATCTTGATGCTCCTGGCAACGAGACCTTATTACACGTATCCGAATTAGCTTGGGAACGCACGGAAAATGTTACCGATGTTGTAAACATGGGTGACGAATTCGAAGTGAAGTATTTAGGTACAGATCCTAGAACTCGTAAAGAGAAAGTTTCTCGTAAAGCACTTTTACCAAAGCCTGAAGGTTTTGTTGAAAGACCACCACGCAAAAGCAACGATCGTGATCGTGGGCGTGGAAGAGATGATCGCAACAGAGATCGTAAACCACGAAGAGACTAAATTTAAGACGTTAGACGCTAAACAAGAATGAATTTTTTTAATTAAGCAAAAAGCCCCATCAATAGAAGGGGCTTTTACTTTTTTGTACTATTATCGTACAAATGCTTAGCAGCTGATGGTAAGAATACGAAAGCAAATATCAAAGTACCTATCGCCGTAGTTGTCCCATTATATTCCCAATGCATCAGCTCCCCTATTAGTCCTCCTAAAATTAGGGCTGTCGCTAAAACCCCAGAAATAAATGCGATTTTCTTCATGTCCTTATAACATATAAGACGATAGTGACTTAATAAGCTCTAGATCCTTTAACGCATAGTATTTTCCCATTTCGTGCCTTTTAACGAAAAAATAATCTTTTTTTTATCCATTTGTAACATTTCCTAAATTTTGACGTATAAGTAAATGCAGTCTATGCAAATTGAACTTAATTTACTTTAATGAGACAGCTTAAGATTACAAAACAGGTTACCAATAGGGAAACCGCATCTTTGGACAAGTACTTGCAAGAAATCGGCAAAGTAGACTTGATTACCGCTGATGAAGAAGTAGAATTGGCACAACGTATCAAGGCAGGCGACCAGATCGCTCTTGAAAAACTAACAAAAGCCAACCTCAGATTCGTGGTATCAGTTGCCAAACAGTACCAAAACCAAGGCCTTACTTTACCGGATTTAATCAACGAGGGCAACCTTGGTTTAATTAAAGCAGCACAGCGTTTTGACGAAACGCGGGGATTTAAATTTATCTCCTACGCCGTATGGTGGATCCGTCAATCTATATTACAAGCATTGGCAGAACAATCCCGTATTGTTCGTTTGCCATTGAACAAAATTGGATCAATCAACAAGATCAACAAAACATTCGCGTTTTTGGAGCAGGCACATGAAAGAATGCCTTCTGCCGAAGAAATTGCAAAGGAGTTGGATATGACTGTTGACGATGTGAAACAATCCCTTAAAAACTCGGGAAGACACGTATCCATGGATGCACCATTAATCGATGGTGAGGATTCCAACCTTTACGATGTTTTACGTAGTGGAGAATCTCCAAATCCGGACAGGGAATTGTTACATGAATCCTTAAGAACGGAAATAGAGCGTGCTTTGGAAACATTGACCCCAAGAGAAGCGGATGTTATCCGTTTGTACTTTGGTCTTGCTGGGCAGCACTCTATGACATTGGAAGAAATAGGAGAAACTTTTGATCTTACAAGAGAACGCGTTCGCCAAATAAAGGAGAAAGCCATCCGTAGATTAAAGCATACTTCTAGAAGTAAAATACTGAAAACCTACCTTGGTTAAACCAAGGTCAAAAATTACACGTTAAACATTCCTTAAATTGGAAATTTGGCATATAAGTTGTAATTTTAACGTTAACAACAGTTATCATGACTGTTCGTTTTTTGATTGATGAATAAACTCCGGCTGATTACCGGAGTTTTTTCATTTACAAAAGTATTAAAGCATCTAAATAACAACTACATATCATTACAATTCTACCCTTATGTCAAACGATTTAGAAAACCAACCGAACAATCCATTGCATGGTGTAAAACTTGTTGATATCTTAGAATACCTCACTCAAAAATACTCATGGGAAGACCTTGCTGGCCAGGTAAACATTAATTGTTTTAAAAGTAATCCTAGTATAAAATCTAGCTTGAAATTCCTGCGAAAAACACCTTGGGCAAGAACCAAAGTAGAACATTTGTACCTACAATCCATACATAAAAAATGAGCTTAAACATCGTACTCATTGAGCCCGAAATTCCAAATAATACCGGTAATATCGGAAGACTCGCCTTAGCTACAGGAACAAATCTTCATTTAGTCAAACCTTTTGGATTTGAGATTACCGACAAACGACTAAAACGAGCCGGACTGGATTATTGGCAGCACATTTCATTGTTTACCTACGATAACCAAAAAGAGTTCTTTAAAACACACCAAGACAAAAGGATGATTTTCTTTTCATCTCATGGTAACAAAGCTCATTGGGACATTAAATTTCAAGATGATATGTTTCTGGTTTTTGGAAAAGAATCCGTAGGACTTCCAAAATCCATTTTAGAAAGTCAAGAAGCACTCACCGCTAAAATTCCCCTATACAGCAGTGAAATTAGAAGTTTAAATTTAGCCAATGCGGTCTCCATAACAGTTTACGAAGCATTAAGACAATTGAAAAACTAAACGACTACCAAATAAGAGCTTTCTCTACAAGCTTTATTGATTAATAGACGATTGGACCATTTACTGCATACTACATAGTTAAGGCCTCTTTGATGGCCTTGATTCCTTTCCGTACTTATCAATATCAAAAAAACACTGAATATAATAACGCCTAACATAAGCCAATGTTGGTCCTATGAACAAAGTTCATTTAACGGCTCCCTAACGCTTTTTAGACGTTAATAAAAACTTCTCAATCCTATGTCGGTTTTTATTATTTTTATAACAACCACAATTTTTAAATCCATGCGATACGCCTCACCGCTCTTAGTTCTTTTGGGATGTTTATTTTTTTCCTGTAAAGATGACATCAATATAGCCGCCAGTATGAACGACATGACGGAAATAAACTTCAATATTCCCGAGGGTTTTGTTTTGGAAGAATTGTATCAACCCAGTACATATGAACAAGGGTCTTGGGTGGCCATGACACAGGGTAACGATAAGATTATTTTCGCCTGTGATCAATATGGTAAAATCTATAGCTTCGAAGCTCCAGATATTGGACAAACACTAAAACTAGAAGACGTACACCCACTTGAATTAGAAATAGGTGAAGCACATGGGCTACTTTGGGCCCATAATAGCCTTTACGTAGCTGTGAACAAACATTGGGGTGACGATGTGAAAAACGGTAGTGGAATCTATAGAATTACAGATAGCAATACGGATGGAAAACTCGATACGGTGACCATGCTACTCAAACTAGAAGGGAGTGGCGAGCATGGGCCTCATAGTTTGGTGCCTTCGCCAGACGGACAAGAGATTTATTTCATTGCCGGAAACCATACCTTGGTACCGGATATACTGAAAGAAAATAGTAGATTACCCGCCAATTGGGGCGAGGACAATCTTTTTGAACCCTATCTCGATGCCCGCGGCCATGCGAACGACATAGAAGCTCCCGGTGGTTGGATCTGTAAATTTAACCCAGAAGGAACTGCGTGGGAACTCATTTCCGCAGGCTACAGAAACCCCTTTGATATCGCTTTTAATGCCGATGGTGAATTGTTCACCTATGACGCGGATATGGAATGGGACATTGGTATGCCTTGGTATAGACCTACAAGAATATGCCATGTAACCAGTGGTAGCGAATATGGTTGGAGAACAGGATCCGGAAAATGGCCAGAGTATTATCCAGATGCCTTACCCGCAGTGCACAATCTAGAACAAGGCTCACCTACTGCGGTACTTTCTGGACAAACACTAAACTTTCCCAATAAATATTCGGACGGACTTTTCGTTATGGATTGGAGTTTCGGCACCATTTACTTTGCAGACCTAAAACCCAATGGAAGCAGCTACACTGCCGTTCGTGAGGAGTTCCTCTCCGGTACTCCACTGGCCCTTACGGACATGATCGCCGATAAAGATGGCCATTTGTACTTTGCAACAGGAGGTCGAAGGATAGATTCTCATTTATTCCGACTACGCTATGTTG
>CAYGUY010000099.1:0-11438 GCA_964353165.1 uncultured Maribacter sp. | reverse complement strand
ACCCCCAACCCTCAGAGCCGAAATCTGATGCGCTATTCAGTTGCGCCACGCGGCCATAATTATAAGACGTCAAAAGTAATTTTTTGATGGCTCATATCCATAGTTTATGACAACTTTTTCTTTACAATATTGGAAATAGTTTTTCCATCTGCCTTACCGGCCAATGCTGTGGATACCATTCCCATAACTTTACCCATATCCTTCATTCCAGATGCTCCGGTATTGGATATTGTTTGTTCCACTACTTTCTCTATCTCCTCATCTGAAAGCTGTTCCGGTAAAAATTGTTCTAAAACCGCAACTTGGGCTAACTCTGGAACTGCTAAATCCTCTCTACCTTGCTCGCTAAATATAGTAGCGCTATCCTTACGCTGCTTTACTAGTTTCTGTACCAGCTTTACCTCGTCTTCATGTGACAATTCTCCCTCGCCACTGGTCTTGGCCAATAACAAGGCAGATTTAATCGCACGTAAAGATTCTAAAGCAACCGTATCCTTCGCTTTCATTGCCGTTTTCATTTGATCCATTACCAGTTGTTGCAATCCCATATTCTTATATTTTTAGCTATGCGAAGATAAAAAATAAACCCGAAAACGGTAGCTGTTTTCGGGCTTAAAGCTTATTCTTAGTACTATATCTTAATCTACATTGTCATGCAAGAACGAGTTATTGGAACGCAACTGAATATCATTATTGCTATCATCGCTTAGACTAGTTCTAGAAATTTTTTGTTCCCTCGCATTTTCGTTTAAATCGACACCCTGCCTCTTATAGGCCGGTTGCTTTTCAAATTCATCTATATTGTTTACACTATTTTTAAACTTATAGTTAAAATCCTTCAATTTTCTTCTGCGTTCATCGGCTCTCTCCCTTAACAATTCCTCAATAGGAGTTTCCATTGGATCCATTTGCTCATTGGGTTGCGCCAAAGGGGATTTTGGAGCGACCGTTTTTCTCTCAAAAACCAACTCGTCCTCTACTATTTTAGGTTCAAATTCCTCAGCTTTTGATTTTGCTCCCGTAAGCTTGTTTTCCAGTTGCATGTAATCATCTAAACTATATCTAGTTTCACCTTTATTATTATATTCCAAAACCGGAATAATCTCAACACTATCCTTTACGTCCATATCCTTAACTTCATCGTTAAGATCGAACATAATTACGTTTTCCTTTTCTTCTTCATCGGTGACAAAAGGCAAATCAAATCCTATTGCCAATTGGTCTTGTTGATCTTGTTGATCTTGTATGCTTAATTCTTGTGGCTCAATTACCTCTATATCACGTAACTTATCAGAAGATTCTATGATTACAAAATCATCCTCTGAGACATCTTTAGCAACAACTTCTTCATAAAAAACATTAAAATTTTTGATGTAGCTCGTTGTTGGGATTAAATCAAAGTCCCCTTGGTCTAACAATTCATAGCGTAATTCGGGAGCGTCTTCAGGAGTATCCTCTTCGAGAATATGAACAGTTTTATTTGAGGACATTAATTCCATTTCTGCTTTCTGGCCCTCTTCCAGGTTATGTATTATTTTCTTTGATTCGGTGTTTACGATATCATCCTGCTGTTCAATATTAAATCCCGTGGCAATCACCGTTACGGCAATAGCTTCGCCTAAACCCTCATCTTCACCAACACCCATGATGATATTTGCTCCGTGACCTGCCTCTATTTGTATATGATCATTAATTTCTCCAATTTCATCTATAGTAATTTCTTGAGAACCAGAAACGATAAGCAGCAATACGTTTTTGGCACCTTGAATTTTATTATCGTTCAATAAAGGAGAATCCAAAGCCTTCATTATAGCCTCATTTGCCCTAGCGGATCCCGAAGCAATGGCAGACCCCATAATAGCAGTACCACTGTTGGAAAGTACAGTTTTGGCATCACGTAAATCTATATTCTGTGTATAATGGTGCGTAATTACCTCCGCTATACCTCTAGCGGCCGTAGCCAATACTTCATCTGCTTTTGAGAAGCCGGCCTTAAAGCCTAGGTTCCCATAAACTTCCCTTAATTTGTTATTGTTAATAACAATTAATGAATCTACGTTATTTCTTAGTTTCTCTATGCCTTTATGTGCTTGATCGCAACGCATTTTTCCTTCAAAATTAAAGGGCATAGTTACGATACCGACCGTAAGAACATCCATTTCTTTAGCAAATTTGGCAATAACTGGAGCAGCACCAGTTCCTGTTCCCCCACCCATACCAGCAGTAATAAAGATCATCTTGGTCGTATTGTCCAACATGCGCTTAATATCTTCCATACTTTCCATGGCAGCTTGTTCTCCTACTTCTGGATTGGCACCAGCTCCCAATCCTTCGGTTAAGGATACTCCAAGTTGAATTTTATTTGGCACAGGACTATTGTCCAAAGCTTGAGAATCTGTATTACAAATTACGAAGTCTACTCCGTTTATCCCTGCCTGAAACATGTGGTTGATAGCGTTGCTGCCTCCGCCCCCTACGCCGATAACTTTAATTACATTGCTTTGATTCTTTGGAAGATCAAAAGAGATATTATCAAATTCGCTGCTGTTGCTCATATTGTTATTATTACTGGTTATTATATGCTATATCTATAGTTGTTCTATTCTGCGTTATCTAAAAATTCCTTTAGCTTTTCCGACCATTTATCAAAGACGGACTTACGTTCTTTTCTCTTTTCTTCATTTACTTGCAATTCTTCTATTCGATCTTCTTCATTAGGAATATCCAAGTCTTGTGAAGAGGTTACTTCTGCTTGTATCTTGGATTGGTTTTTAACAGCATTCATCAATAAGCCTACTGCTGTGGCATATAGAGGACTAGCTATCTCGGCATCTGAATCACCCGCCAAATGCTCATTAGGATAGCCTATTCGGGTATCCATACCAGTAATATATTCTACTAATTGCTTCAAATGCTTCAATTGGCTACCCCCGCCAGTAAGCACAATACCGGCAATTAACTTCTTTTTTTGTTCGTCGTGTCCGTAGTTCTTTACTTCTACGTACACCTGCTCTATAATTTCAACTACCCTAGCATGTATTATTTTGGATAAATTCTTTAACGAGATCTCTTTTGGCTCTCTTCCCCGTAAACCAGGTATAGATACTATCTCGTTATCCTTGTTCTCTCCGGGCCATGCCGAACCAAATCGCATTTTAAGCTGTTCTGCCTGCTTCTCAATTATAGAACAACCCTCTTTGATATCTTCAGTAATGATTCCTCCGCCAAAAGGTATCACTGCTGTATGTCTTATTATACCATCTTTAAAAATGGCAAGATCCGTAGTCCCACCACCTATATCAATAAGCGCCACACCAGCTTCCTTTTCTTCCTGACTTAAAACAGCATCCGATGAAGCTAAAGGTTCCAATGTAATGTTCCCTAACCCTAGCCCTGCACTTTTAATACATCTACCTACATTTTTTATAGATGTTACTTGCCCTACTACCACATGAAAATTTGCCTCTAATCTGCCACCGTACATTCCAATGGGTTGCTTAATTTCGGCCTGCCCATCTACTTTGTACTCCTGTGGCAACACGTGTATAATTTCCTCACCAGGTAGCATTATTAATTTATGCACCTGACCAACTAGCTTGTCTAAATCTACATCCCCTATGACCTCTTCTGAATCCGGTCTGGTAATATAATCGCTGTGCTGTAAACTTCGGATATGCTGTCCGGCAATACCGACAACCACATTACCTATTTTAAGTCCAGAATTAGCCTCCGCCTCCTCAACCGCCTGTTGTATAGACTTTATAGTTTGTGTAATGTTGTTTACCACACCACGGTGAACGCCCAAGCTTTTGGACTTTCCAATTCCCAAAATCTCAATCTTCCCATATTCGTTTTCCTTACCGATAATGGCTACGATTTTGGTTGTTCCGATGTCTAGACCGACTGAATAATTAGCTTGTTCCATTCCCTTTTTAAATTTTAGTGCACACTACCTGATTATTGAATTCCAAACTTACCACTGCAAATTCTTTCAACGTTTTATCCTTATTTGCTTTAGCATAAAACACTTTGAAATTGCTAAACTTTTCCTCTAGGTTATCTATATCTCCCAGATTCACTACAAACTGATTTAATCTAAATTTCAATTTATAGTTATCCTCCTCTTCGATATGGATACCTACTACATTTTGACGTAAAAAACTGTCATCATTGATAAATTCCAAAATAACATAAACATCCTCTAAACTTGCACCAGTTACATTACCTGTAATTATTGGAACCCTAGCGGAATGATTAGATGAAAACGGCATGCGCTTTCCTTCGTCATCCAAATAGAATTTCGAATTTCCCTCAATGCGACCGATTGGTTTACGTTGAATAATCTTGGACGTAAGTTCTCCATCTATAGTAAGATACACTTGGGCACTTTTCACCATTTCATTGGCTTCAATAGCCTTTTCTACAGCATTCAAAGCTAATTTTTCTTTAGGGACATTTTCGAGTCCACCATAATTTTGTATTAACAATTTATTAACCGTTCCCTCGGTTAGGTACAAATTTTCATCCCCAACGAACTCTATGTTCATTTTAACAATATTTTTCCTATTATTTCGCCGATTAGAAAACGAATACAAGCCCATAATCACGAGTAATAAGGCAATTAACTTTATGTTATTCCAATTGATTCTCATATACCAATTCATTTTTAATTCTTTCTATTTCAAGCCCTATGTCACCCGCCCCCATAGTTACCAGTATCTCAGCATTTTGAGACTTTATTTCAGCAACTAATTCTTCTTTTTTTACGATTTTTTTATTGGGGTTCGTCATTTTGTCCAATAACCAATTCGAATTGATACCAGTTATGGGCATTTCCCTTGCCGGATAAATTTCAAGCAGTAAAACATTATCAAATCGAGAAAGACTCTTTCCAAATTCATCACCAAAATCTCTTGTTCTAGAAAAAAGATGTGGTTGAAAAACGGCCAATACCTTTTTATTGGGATGCATTTCGGCAATTGCATCAAAAACCGCATCGATTTCTGTTGGGTGATGTGCATAGTCGTCAATAAAAATAAACTCTTTAGTGTTTATTTTATATGAAAACCTACGCTGCACACCTTTAAATGTTCCCAGTGCACTTGCCAAGCGATCCGGCGGGGCACCGGCTTCCATCGCCATGGCAAAAGCAACCAGCCCATTAAGCAAATTATGCCTTCCAGGTTTACTAAATTTTACCCTGTTCACTACCACGTTCGGGGTAACCAAATCAAATATGTATGTGCCTTGTTCTATTGTTAAATTACGGATACAAAAATCGGAGTCATCGGCTATGCCATAGGTTAGGCCTTTGAGCGGCAAACCCTTTCTCACAAAGAGCTTTCCTCCTGGCTTAATGCGTTTAGTAAAGTCTATGAAAGATTTTGTTAATTCCTGTGCATCGCCATAAATATCCAAATGATCCGCATCCATTGAAGTAACGCAGGCAACGGTTGGGCTAAGTCGTAAAAATGAACGATCAAATTCATCTGCTTCTACAACTGAATACTCCGTTCCCTCTAATAAAAAATTACTATTAAAATCTTCTGATATACCTCCTAAAAAGGCAGTTAGCGGGGTTCTTGTTTCTTTTAATAAATGTGCTAGTATACAAGATGTAGTTGTCTTTCCGTGCGTACCTGCAACAGCAAAACAAAAAGAATCTTTGGTAATAAGCCCAAGTACCTCTGAGCGCTTTTTCATTACGAATCCGTTACTTTCGAAATATTGATATTCGCTATGTAAAACAGGAACAGCGGGCGTATAAACGATTAGAGAACTTTTTGGGTTTAAAAATGCTTTTGGAACAAGTTTTATATCATCTGCATAGTGAATAGCAACTCCCGAAGCAACCAATTCTTTTGTCAACGGAGTTTCTGTTTTATCATATCCAGCTACCTGAATATTTATAAATCGGAAATAGCGAGCCAAGGCAGACATACCAATGCCACCTATACCAATGAAGTAAACGCTATGTATATTTTTCAAGTCCAAAATTCCTGTTCTAAAAAATTCTTTCTTATTTCCCTACTACCAAAAAACTACTATTGCTATAAATCAATTATCACTACTTACCTTTCTTTCACTTTTATCAATTTTCAAAAGCTTCTCAACTTCATCGCAAATCGCATTCGTAGCATTGGGCAAAGCGAGAGCTTTCATGTTTTTTGATAATTCCGTTTGTATTTCTTCAGAATTAAATACTGTCGTAAAACGCGGTACAAATTCAATATCTAAATCTGCTTCTTTGATCAATAGTGCCGCAGACTCATTCTCCAAGGCCTGGGCGTTTTTGGTTTGGTGGTCTTCCGCAACATTTGGTGATGGTATAAAAAATGTTGGTTTGCCTACAATACACAATTCCGAAACCGAACCTGCTCCTGCTCTTGAAATGATTAGATCAGCCGCCGCATAGGCCTTATCCATATCATTCAAAAAGGCATGTACTTTTACCGTTTCCGAGTTGTACATCTTATACTCATCTATATATCCCTTTCCACATTGCCATAACACTTGTATGCCTAGTTCCTCGAAGAAGGCTAATTTGTCAACTATCAACTTGTTGATGCGCCTTGCACCAAGACTTCCTCCTAATACCAAGACTGTCTTTTTTTTAGCATTAAGCTGAAAAAAAGACAAAGCATCAACCATGCTTACATTCAAATGAACCAAATCCGCACGAACCGGATTACCAGTTTTAACTATTTTATCAGCCGGAAAAAACTGCTCCATACCATCATAGGCTACACAAATTTTCCGAACCCTTTCCTTAAGTAGTTTATTGGTAATACCGGCATAGGAATTCTGTTCCTGTAAAACACAGGGAATCCCTTTACCAGAAGCAACGAGTAACAGTGGCCCACTAGCAAAACCACCCGTGCCAATTACGGCATGGGGCCTAACTCTTTTTACTATGTTGCCTGCTTTTATCAAACTACTTATCAATTTAAAGGGAAACATTAAATTTTTAAATGTCAGCTTTCGCTGTATCCCCGTTATCCACAAACCTTCTATACTATAACCAGCTTGCGGTACTTTTTCCATTTCCATCCGATCCTTAGCACCTACGAACAAAAATTCTGCCTTTGGAAACCTTCTTTTTAATTCGTTCGCTATGGCTATCGCAGGATAAATATGCCCACCGGTACCTCCTCCGGATATGATAAACCTATAATTGTCCACTAAGTACTTCTAAAGGGTTGTTCTCACCAAAATCCGTTGGACCGTTAACATCCTGAACCAAACTCTTATTACTTGCACTCAGTATAATTCCTATGGCCAAACAGGTCATCCAGCTCGATGTACCACCGCTACTTATTAATGGTAAATTTTGGCCTGTTACGGGAAATAACTCTACAGCTACAGCCATATTTATAAGCGCCTGAAAAACAATAGGAAGACCAACACCCAAAACCAAAAGCTTACTAAAAATAGAGGCCGTACCATTTGCTACTACTATAATTCGAAACAACAAAAACAAGTAAAAGAACATGAGAGAAAAACCCCCTATTAGTCCGTACTCCTCTACTATAATTGCATATATAAAATCAGAAGAGCTTTGTGGTAGAAAATTCTTTTGGACACTTTTTCCTGCACCCTTACCTACGATGCCTCCAGTGGCAATGGCAACCTTCGCATGTTCTATTTGATAATTTGCCTCTGTATCTTCCGGGCTCGAAAAACTATCTATTCTGCTTATCCAAGTATCTACTCTATTTGGAAAAAGGTCCGGAAATGCTTTTGCCGTTACAATGAACAAGGTCAAACAAACCAAGCCCGTTGCTATTATTCCCAACAAATACTTAGTAGGATACCCGCCTAAAAAACAAAGCATCAAAACCATGGAAAAAATAATCCCGGCAGTGGAAAAGTTAGCTGGCAAAATAAGTACAACAACCAAAAATACTGGAAGCCACAACGGTAAAATACTTTCGGTAAAGCTCACGGTAATATCCCTAATCTTGGATAAGTACCGAGCTACATAAATTAAAAGTACTACGGCCGCCAAATTAGAAGGCTGAAAACCGAATCCAACAAAAGGTAAGTGAATCCATCTACTAGCATTAGTCTCGCCACTTGTTGTTCCTTGTGCTAAAACAAACACGAGCAACACTAAAACTATAGGTAAGGCTATCAAAGAAAGACCTTTAAAAAAATGAGTAGGTATCTTGTGCACCCCATAGATAATACCAAAGCCTAAAAACAGTAATAAGGCATGTTTTATCAAATGACCTGCCGTAGTTCCATTACCCACCACGTAAACCAGGTTACTACTGGCGCTGTAAACAGGTAAAAAAGAAAACAGTGCCAACAAAGCCGCAATGGCCCAAATAGCTTTATCTCCCTTAATATTTTGAAACAGTTTTAACACCTATAAATTTTTTACACAATTCTTAAACTGGATACCGCGATCTTCATAATTTTCAAAAAGATCAAAACTGGCACAAGCTGGGGATAGCAAAACAGTATCTCCTCGTTCCGCAATCTTGTATGCTACCTTTACTGCCTCTTCCATGGCGTATGTTTCCACTACCAGATCTACTACATTCCCAAAGGTTTCCTTGATCTTGGTATTATCCAAACCCAAACACACAATCGCTTTTACTTTTTCCCTCACTAGTGGCATCAAAACTTTGTAATCGTTTCCTTTATCAACACCTCCAACAATCCAGACCGTTTGGGTCTTCACACTATCTAAAGCATAATACGTGGCATTTACATTAGTAGCCTTGGAATCGTTTACGTACTGCACGTGGTTTATTTTTAAAACCTTTTCCAATCTGTGGGGCGCACCCTGAAAATTAGATATGCATTCCCGTATGGTTTCCTTACGGATGCTTACCAATTTTGCAATAGTTGCCGCAGCCATTGTATTTTTTAAATTATGTTGTCCTTCCAGTGCTAGTGCGTCTGTCGTCATTATTATCTTATCCGTTAGTGTTCTTATTACTATCTTGTTGTCTTCTAAATATGTTCCTTCCTCAAACCTTTCCTTTAAGGAAAATGGCATGAGCTTTGATTTGATTGGGTTATCCCTAAGCCAAGAAACAATGACATCATCATCTGCATCATATATCAAATAATCCGATTCTTTTTGGTTCTTTGTAATCCTAAACTTTGAGGCGATATAATTCTCAAACTTATACTCATATCGATCCAGATGATCAGCTGTAATATTTGTGATTACAGCTATATCTGGCCTAAACTCCTCAATACCGTCCAACTGAAAACTACTTATCTCCAAAACGTAGTACTCAAAATCGTGTTGAGCAACCATTTTAGCAAAACTGTCTCCTATATTACCAGCCATTCCTACATTGAAACTACCACCTAGCAAAAGATGGTTTGTCAACATGGTAGTCGTTGTTTTTCCATTGCTTCCCGTAATACCAATAATTTTAGCATCGGTATATTTAGCAGCAAACTCAATTTCCGAGATAACGGGAACACCCTTGGCTACCAATTGTTTCACTATGGATACTTTATCCGGTATTCCAGGACTTTTCATGACAAGATTCGCCGCCAATATTCGGTCCTCGGAATGTGTTTCCTCCTCCCAATCAATTCCAAAATGAGAAAGAACGTCTTTATACTCCCTTTTAATCTTTCCTTTATCCGACACAAAAACTCTGTATCCTTTTTTTTTACCCAAAATAGCGGTACCTACGCCACTTTCTCCACCACCTAATACAACCAACAATAGCATTTAACGTAATTTGAGGGTTACTATAGTCACAATGGCCAGTAGGATTCCTATAATCCAAAAACGGGTTACAATTTTACTCTCGTGATACCCTTTTTTCTGATAATGGTGATGCAAGGGTGCCATTAAAAAAATACGCTTACCTTCTCCATATTTGTTTTTGGTATATTTAAAATAGCCAACTTGCAACATCACTGAAATAGACTCTGCAAAGAATATCCCGCATAAAATTGGAATCAAAAGTTCCTTTCGGATAATAATAGCAATTACAGCGATTACACCTCCTATGGTAAGGCTTCCAGTATCTCCCATAAAGACCTGTGCAGGAAATGCATTATACCATAGAAATCCTACTAGTGCACCAGCGAATGCGGTGATAAACACTACCAGTTCTTCAACCCCTTTTATGTACATAATGTCCAAATAATCGGAAAAAATAATATTACTGGATACCCAGGCAAAAATCCCAAGCGTGATTACAATAATGGCCGAAGTACCGGCAGCTAATCCGTCTATACCATCCGTTAAATTCGCACCATTGGAAACAGCAGTTACGATAAGAATAATTATTGGAATAAAAATCAACCATGTATAGGGTGCAAAACCATCTCCCATCCAAGAAATAAAAGTGCTGTAGTCCAGTTCGTTGTTCTTAAAAAACGGAACCGTGGTCATGGTAGATTTTACATCCGCCCCCTTAATTACTTCTACGCCAAAGCTCTCGGTAACCACTGTTTTTGAGTGCTCCCTCATGGTTACTTGGGGATGGAAATATAACGTAGCACCAACGACCAAACCAAGTACAACTTGTCCGAGTACTTTAAACCTTCCCTTTAATCCTTCCTTATTCTTTTTGAAAATTTTTATATAATCATCTATAAACCCTATGATACCCATCCAAACTGTTGTTACGATAAGCAAAATCACGTAGATATTATCTAGCTTGGCAAATAAAAGCACAGGTATTAATGTGGCAAGAATTATAATTAAACCTCCCATAGTGGGCGTACCTGCTTTTTGCTTCTGACCATCCAGACCCAAATCCCTTACCGTTTCTCCAATTTGTTTCTTTTGAAGAAAGAGTATGATTCGCTTACCATAAATTGTAGCTAAGGCCAAGGAAAAAATAATCGCCATGGCCGCCCTGAACGTAAGAAATCCAAACAGGGATGCCCCTGGAAACTGGTATTCTTTCTCTAAAAATTCGAACAGGTAGGTTAACATATTTTTTTACTAAAAGCCCATTGGTGGTGGACCTTGATTATTTATTTAATCCTTCTAAAACTTCTTTTACAATCTTAAAATCATCAAAATCTATCCGTTCTCCGTTGGTTTCCTGATAGGTCTCGTGGCCTTTACCAGCAACTAGTATGATATCATTGGCGGCAGCCAATTGACATGCAGTCTTAATGGCCTGCTCTCTATTTTCAATTGACAAAATCTTATTGGTATGCTGTGGCTGCACTCCGGACTCCATCTCGGAAATAATTTCAGTAGGGGATTCGGTTCTAGGATTGTCTGAAGTGAAAATGACCTTATTGCTCATTTCTCCAGCGATATTGCCCATTACCGGACGCTTTGATCTGTCTCTGTCGCCACCACACCCCACAACGGTGATGACGTTTTCATTTCCAGTCCTCAATGTGTTGATTGTCTCAAGCACATTTTTTAAAGCATCCGGCGTATGGGCATAATCGACAATAGCCGTAATTTTTTCTTTTGATATAAAATATTG
>CAYGUY010000098.1:0-11627 GCA_964353165.1 uncultured Maribacter sp. | reverse complement strand
GTAGCGAGAGGGGGGCACGATCCCCCGACCTCCGGGTTATGAACTTTAACCGCTATATTTTAATTTTTCAACCTACTGAATAACAAGTAGTTATAAAATTTATTTTTACTGTTTTAATATAAACCGTATACGGTAGCGTATGCGGTTTACTTTATAAAAATATTGAACTTCTATAAATTCTCCTAATAATATTTGTAATGTGCACAATATTAAAGAAGATTGGTTAGAGGTTTTAACTCTGCTACCCCGACTTTTAATATTTTAATTCTAATAATCAATTGATTATCAGGGTTTTGTTTTTTTTTGGACTTTACGCTAAAACAGTTCAAAACAATACAAATTTCATATCGAACGTGTCCTATTACGTGTCCTATTTTTATCAAACATCTTCTTAAGTTCTTTGTATAAAGGGTTTTAACATTTGAGTTCTCGGGGAACTCGGATTCGAACTAAAAAGGAAATAACCTCTAAAAGATACTGAACGAGCTATGTTTATTTCAATTTTTGTATCCTTTATACGTTTAAACGTCCTATGATAGATTGATAAATAAAACTATTAAAAAGGATTATGAAACAGACATCCACAAATTTTTATATACCTCTCGTTAGTAACGGATCTTCATTTCAAGTTTATAATATCGAATTTATCAATTTTGGAAAACTTAAATTTGGAGGTGACATCAATATTTTTACTCACCAAATTAGATTTGTTTCTAAAAAATGAATGAATAACTTTATTTCCTAGTTATGATAAAGCTGTTAAAGAAACCACACCCGTTTATATTCAATGTTTATAGCATTCTGGTTCCCAGCATCATTACTTTTCTGATTATTGTTGTTTTAGCGCCTTTGCAATTTCAAGAATTAGGGATACAACGAAGACTCATGGTTGCGTTATCCGTATCTTTTTTTGTAGCCTTGAGTATTGTTTTTTCAGTTGGTATTTTTAAAAAGATATTCCCTAAAACCTTTAGTGATGATCAATGGACGGTGGGTAAAGAGTTTCTTTTGATCATGACTGTTCTTTTGATTATCATACTTGTACTATCAATAGCAATTCTGCTAGTACAAGAAAATGACACTTCTGTTGTTTCCTTAGTTCTTACAACCGGATCTATCACACTCGGAATCAGTATATTTCCTATTTTAATACTCATACTTTTTGAGCAGTACAGGCACCAACAACTACAGTTTAAAAAAGCAAGTATCCTTACCCAAACCCTAAAAAGGGAGAATAAGGAACTACTTACAAGAATACCACTATCAGAAAGCAAGCAAAAGAAACTGTTGTTGAAATCGGACAACAACGATATTGAATTACAGTTGAGCCCAAGTGATTTAGTGTATATCAAATCTGATGGTAACTACCTTGAGGTGTACTTTTTGGATGGGGACCAAATCCAAAAAAAATTGATTAGAAACACCTTGAAAAAGATTGAACTACTGTTACCGGAGCTCATTTTTTTTAGGTGCCACAACCGCTTTATCATTAACGGTCACTTCATTATCAAGGTAGAAGGTAATGCAAGAAACTTGGAACTCACCTTGAAAAACGGATTGGAAACCATACCCGTATCCAGGGCCAAGGCCAGAGACATCGATACTTTTTTGAACGGTCTCCCATAATTTTCTCCCAACTATCACGAATACTTCCCATTTACCCCAAAGCAATTTTGATAGGATTGGAAAATGAATTTTGTACCTCAGTTTTGCACCATCAAAATTCAAATGATGGAAACTACGGTACAGGCTATTCTATATCTACACATTGCAGTAGGCTCACTAGCACTTATTACGGGCATGGTGGCCATTTTAAGCGCGAAAGGCAATAAATGGCACCGGACATCAGGTAAGATATATGCCCTAGCAATGACTGGTGTTTTCATTACCGGAATTATAGTTGCAGGATTTAGGTTCAATAAGTTTTTGTTTCTGATCGCTTTTTTAAGTTATTACACGGTTTTCTCCGGAGTAAGGATTCTAAAGTTAAAACGATTGCACAAGAAGCAAAACCCCAAATGGTACGACTGGTTTGCGGGTATTGTAAATGGGCTGGCAAATCTTGTTTTTGTTGTGCTGGGTATACATTTAGGCTTGACAAAAGGTTTTGCTTCCGGTGGTGCTTTATTGTCCATTGGGTTTGGTATCGGTGGCCTGCTATTGTCCTATACCAATATAAAGCCGTTTATTGTTAGGCCGGACAAAGCGTATCATTGGTATCTGTCCCACATAGGCAATATGATGGGCGGATATATTGCAACGTTCACGGCCTTTCTCTCCACTATTGTATCAAGAACGGATTTCATAAACCCCTACTTGGCTTTTGCCCTACCAGCGATTATAGGCGTTCCATTGTTATTCTTCTGGTTACATAGAACCGAAAAAAAATTCAATCCCAAAACACCTTCTTAGGTATGAAAGTGAGCAAAATTACATTGTATTTACTAGCGGCCTGTGTCCTTTTGGGATGTACGGCAATAAACGAACTAAAATTGCAATCTAAAACGGATGTGTTGATAAATGGAGAAACTGTGATTCCTTTTCGATACCAAAAAAAATTGGTCGTTGTGGATGTCCACTTGAATAATGCCGCTACACTCCATAGTTTTTTATTCGATACCGGGGCTTTTCAGAGTAAGGTAGAGTATAGGCTTTCAGAAACACTAAAGCTAAAAACCATCTCAAAACGGGATAATGGCACGGCGCAAGGTATAAAAAGAGTAATTGAAATTACTACGGTAGATTCCATAAGACTTTCAACCGCAGGTTTTTTTAATATTGCAGCAGGAAAACTTAAATACGATTCCAAATCGTATAGTCCATGTCTTGCCGAAGATGGTATCATCGGAGCAAATCTTATCAAACTGGCCCATTGGAAAATTGACTATCAAAATAAGGAGCTTACAGCCTCGCAAAAACCGATACTTCCCTCCGAAGGTACCAAGCAACTCAAAATTGACTTCAGTAGGTCGTTTTTATCGGGCATACCTGAAATAGCCTTAGAAATTAATGGCCAAATCATTAATGATGTGATTTTTGATGTAGGATTCAATGGTGGCTTAGTGGTACCTTATCGCTTTGCGGAAAAGTTTCAATTTGCCAAAACACAGACTGTCATAGACCGATCTACCGCTGGAATTTTCGGCGCTAACCTAGATACTTTACTAATAAAACAGCTCAACGTGAAACTGGGAGATTTTCAGGCCGATATACCTGTCGAGTTTTCATCCTTGAACAAGGCTCTTTTAGGTAATGATTTTTTAGAACATTTTACGGTGTATATGGATTTTGAAGATGATAAAATTATTCTTGAAGCCATTACTCCAATAGAAATAGATAAAACCAAACCCTTTGTTCCCGGTATTTTGAACGATTCGCTTTGGGTCGTGAACAGAACAGGTCCGAAAATCCCAATAAGCATTGGTGATACCTTGGTCAGTATTAATGGACAAAGACCCCGGGAACTGTTCAAAACCCATTGTGACTACTTTTTGACCATCGGAAAGCTCTTGGAATCAGAGGAGCTTTTGATTGAAACTAAAAACGGAAACAGAATAAATATAAACCCAAACCATGAAGTCAATTAATCGGCTACTATTATTTTTTTTAATGGCAGGACCTTCGGTTGCAGCACAAGCGTATGATAACGCAATAAAAAAAGCTGAATACTTGGTGAAAGCACATCGGTCCCTTACACAGATACCTGGATGCCAGATCGCGGTAATGGTAAACGGAAGACTCGTTTGGTCACAAGGTTTCGGGTATAGCGACCTAGCAGCTCAAAGTAAGGTAAGCTCAAAGACCAAATTCAGGATTGCGAGCGTTTCAAAGCCAGTAACTTCAATGGCTTTGGGGTATTTGTTAGATCAAAGGAAAATAGACATCAATAGGGACGTAAGAAGCTATGTACCTACTTTCCCAAAGAAGAGTCATACTATTACCCCAAAACATTTGGCCTCATCAACTTCTGGTATCCGTCATTACAATACCAAGGATATACAATTCAACAGCAAGAATTACCCAACTGTTTTATCCGCCCTTGAACGTTTTGAAAATGACCCTTTAGCATTTGAGCCGGGCACCCAATATTTATACTCCAGCTTTGGATGGGTGCTTTTGAGTGCTGCCATGGAAAAAGCTTCGGAAACTTCTTTTTTTGAATTGATGCAACATACGTGGGATGCCCTTGGGATGGAAAACACAAGCTTTGATTATCCTGATAGGATCTTAACGAATAAAAGTAAGTTTTATAACTACGACAAAAAGCAAAAACGCAAACCTGCCACTGATCAGAATAGAAGTTTTATGTATGCTGGTGGTGGCTATTTATCTACTGCTGAAGATTTAGTGAAAATGGGCAAGGCTCTTATCGAAAACACTTATTTGAGTAAAGAAACCAAGAATCTATTGATCAACCCACAGCAACTAGCCGATGGCACATCTACCGCGTATGGCTTGGGATGGGAAACAGGCTCTAGCAGACTAAATACCAAAGTAGTGTATCATAGTGGTTCATTGCCAACTAGCGTAGCACACTTAATCATCTATCCCGATGAAGAAGTAGTCCTGGCATATCTCGCAAACACGGGTGATCATGTATTCTTCAATGCTAGAGAGGCACAGACCATTGCTGAATTGTTCATTAAAGCAAAACAGATTCCAAATAAGGATACTAACGTTTTGGAAGGGAATTGGAAGATCAAGACCACTTCCCTTAGAGATAAAAAATCTATAGGAATACTAGAGCTCAGATTGAATACCGAGGGTATTGTTAGCGGAACGATAAAGTTTAAAAGAAGTAACAAAATAATCTCGTGCCCCATAATTGTCACCAATGTTGACCATACCAAAGTCCATTGTGTAGGTGTGTCTCCTATGTTCATTGACTTCTATTTGAAAGTAGGGGACAATCAATTTACAGGGGAATGGTTACATGATTTCAATGTCAAAGGCATTCCGGAAAAAGATGTCTATTGGAAACCCCGTAAAATTATTGGTTCAAAAATCTAAATACAAAGAAATGAAAAAAACAATTGCACTAATAGTACTACTTTTTACTGCGTCGGTAGCGACTGCCCAAAAGGTGAAAGACTTTTATTATGTAGCTCCCGAAACCAAAAATTTATCCGTTTTTGTACGAGGCAGTTTAGATTTCAATACTATACTACTTTATGTTCAAGGTGGTGGTGCAGAAAATGGTATCGATTTTGGACGATCTGATTATCCAAGATGGAAAAACACCTTGGAGACCAAGGTGGCCATTGCCTATTTTGATCAAAGAGGGCTGAACAGAAGTGCAAATAAAATAGACACCTCCAAAATTAATAAAAGGCAATTATCAGAGGATATTATTGCCATTGCCAAATCCTTAAAAGAAAAGTACAAGGCTGAAGTTCATCTATTTGGCCATAGTATGGGTGGTGTTGGAATTTTAGAGTGTTTAGCAACATTGCCGAACGAAGCTTCTTTTATTACATCAGGAATCATATTCAATGCACCGATCACAACTGATTTTTCACCGGAACGATATAATCAGTATCGTCCTCTTTATCTTAAAAATGTAGCAAAGGAATTTATTACGCACGATAAGAATAAAGTTTTTTGGCAAGAAGCCCATGATTGGATGGCGCAAACGGATTCCATCGTTACTCCGGAAGATTCTAGGCGTTGGAATGCTTATGTAGATAAAGCCTACATACCAACAAAAAGAAAAATAGGTCTAGGAATGGTATTGAAAGTCATTTTTTCTAGACCGTACAATCCTATCAAATATCTGAACAATAAGGATAATAAGCTCGTATCGGATAAACTATGGTATGCCGAAAAAGAAGTATGGGATGCTGGAGAAAATACGACGTTATGGGAACTGCTACCAAAAATAGAACACCCCATATTACTCCTGACCGGAAGGTATGATCCTATAGCAGTGCCAGAAGAACAAGAAGACGCTCATAAACTTATAGAAAACTCGCAACTGTTCATTTTACCGGATTGTACGCACGAATCATATCTAGTTCAACCGGAATTGTTTAATAATACCGTTTTAAACTACCTAAAAATTCAATAAAGTTCAACGTAATCAATATCAAGAAAAAAATGACAAATAAAATCAGATATTCGGTTTACATCCTCTTTTCCGTTTTCGCCCTAACCAGTTGTGCGGAGAAAGTAGTTGGAGACCTAGTTCTTACCAATGGTAACATCGTAGATGTTGAGACAGGGAAAATAAGCTATGGAAGGGATGTTGTTATTGTTGAAAATAAGATACACTCCATTGTTCCAAGCATAAATACTGTAAACTACGTAGCCGAAAATATCATCGACTGCTCGGACAAGTATTTGGTTCCAGGTCTTTGGGATATGCATACCCATTTGTCCATGATAGGAAAAGAATCGATACCCCTTTTTGTATTGAATGGGGTCACAGGTGTCAGAGATATGGGTGGAAACTGGTCCGATCTAAAAGAATGGAGAAAGCAAGGTAATGTTACAAATCAAACTATGTATCCGAAAATAAAAACAGCGGGGCCTATTTTGGAATCACCACAGTTTTATAATCTTTTAAAGCAAATTCTTGGATCAAATTATGTTCAAGACCGGATTTCCATACATTCAGAAGAACGGGCAAAGAATGTGGTTGATTCGTTACGTACTATGGGAGTGGATCTAATAAAAGTTAGAACTGTAAAATCGCAAGCTATTTTTAAAGCGATTTCTGCTGCCTGTAAAGAAAACGGTATCCCGTTTACCGGTCATATCGATCAAAATATAGGTGTTGAATTTGCGGCCGAAAACGGTATAGTAAGTATTGAACATGATGTGTTTCTACAATCATTGGACATGGATAAAGAAAAGTTGGACAATACCCTGCAAGCCATAAAAGATAGTAAACTGTACTTTACACCAACGATGCTGGCCACGAACAATTATAGACTTCGACCTAAAGAAGAATTGATTCAACTAGCAATTGACTCCTTAAACAAGCATTTGGAATACCGTCAATATCTATCTCCAAAACTAATTGAAAACTGGAATATACAGTTAGCGGTTCAAGCCTTAGAGAATCCTATGGAATGGGATAGCCTGATAGCGCCATTACGATCATTTGCAAAATCGATTGCTGCCAACACCACAATATTATCGGGGACCGACTGTGGTGTAACTGGAGTGTTGCCAGGTAAAGGCCTACATGAAGAATTGGTACTCTTGGTAAAAGAAATGGATCTATCAAATGTACAGGCGCTTCAAGCGACTACCATCAATGCTGTTCAAAATTTGGGATTGCAAAACCAATACGGTTTGTTAAAACCTAATTATACGGCAGATATACTGATTCTTAATGAGAACCCATTAGATGATATTTCCAACACGTCCAATATATTTTCAATTGTTAAAAATGGAAATATTCTTGACCAAAAAAAACGTCAAGAACGATTTAAAAGCATAGCTGACGATGTGAGGAAGACAACCAATACTTATAACCCTGAAGCTTTAGTGCACCTTAAGGAAATCCTGAACAAGATGAATCTCGAAACTAACTAAAACATTGATGAACTATGTCCAACAAAAAAATATCCAGCTACTTCATCTTTACCTTTTTAATTTCTTGGATACTATGGAGTCCTTTTTATTTTTTAGAAAACCTAAATGAGTTCTGGGTACTACCGGGTGCCTGGGGTCCAACAATGGCAGCCATCCTATTAACCTATTATAATAAAGGTAAAATAGGGGTCAAACGCTTGCTCCAAAAAGTACTGATATGGAAAGTCCCTTTAAGACTTTACATATTTGCCATTTTTATATTATTGCTGGTTGGCAGTATTACGGTGCTTATGCACAAGCTGGTTGGAGGTAATTTTCCGGATACCGGGGCTATTCTAAACGGAATGGGCTTAGAAAAGGGACAGTGGGGGCTAGCTTTATTACTGTCGCCAGCGTTTTTTTTAATCAATACATTGTTGGGCGGACCCGTTGCCGAGGAATTGGGATGGAGAGGGTATGCGCAATCAGAACTACAGCAAAAGTACAATACCAATATTTCAGGATTGATGTTGGGTTTTTTATGGGCTACGTGGCATTTGCCCTTGATATTGTTCATGCCCAAGGCAGTGGGAAATTTACCTGTACTGGCTTACTTTCCAATAATGACCGCCATGGGCGTGATTTTTTCTTGGCTGTACAATAGAACAAATGGAAGTGTACTATTGGCCATATTACTTCATGGCGGAATGAACTTTACCCTTGGTTTTCTAGGTGCCGATGTTTTTACAACACCTCTCATTCAATCTATATTAGTTGTGGCTGTTATTCTGGTAGCACTACTACTGGCGACAAAAAACAAAAAGACCGTAAATGATTCGATAACGGACACCAATACTCTGTCGACTTGAAAAACACTATCAAAACATCATATCTTTCAATCGTTTTTATAGTGTTAATACCACTAAAAAGTCTCTCCCAATACAGCAATCAAAAAACAGACTTGGTTTCTAAGACCACTGCAAAAAACTCTTTTTTGGAATTTTCCATGGGTGTAGGTCAAGCTAGTTTTACAGATTTTGCAACCTCACCATTGAGCTACAAAGGAAACCCCATGGATATTGGTTTAGCGCATGGTGATGTAAGTGAAACAAGAGTTTCAAGAATTGGTTTCAATTATGCATTCGGAAACTTTTCCAATGATTATAACAATCAAAATGCAATAAGCAAATTCAAATCCCTAACATTCAGCTATTCGGAATTATTTAAAGTAAGTTTTTTAAGTACCCAAAAGCTGAATGTGAAAATGGGCGGGCATTTTAATGTTACAACTAATTTTAGGACTAACGAAGAACTGTTAAATAGTAGTGAAGGTCTGGATATTATTGGAACTCTATTCGGTTCGGTAAACACCTGTTTTAGCCTTAATACAAATAAAAAAGAACTCTTTTTCAATGCGGATTTAGGTCTTATGAACGGTTCGTACAGAAACGGATTTGCTTACGTAAATCAGGGTGCTATTTTGAACAATGACGATTTTTTTGATGGCTACCTTCGCTCCATTTTTTCAGGCTACCGTATCAGTAGCAACATAGGCTATACTTCCTACTTGAAAAACTATAATGCCATTAGGATTTCCTACCTGTGGGATGCCTACAGGACCTCTAACGATACCAACAAGTATCAAATGGTATATCATACATTAAAACTAAGTTTCCTATTCAATTTAAAATAGAAAAATGAAAAAACAAATGATGCTTTATCTTCTAATAATAGGATTTATTTCTTGTGAAAAAGCCCTGCTAGATGAGGAAATAGAAAGTATAGATCCTTATGTGAACTTTGAATACTTATGGAATCAATGCAATGAAAAGTATGCCTACTTCAATCTTAAAAATGTAGATTGGGTAGCGGTAAAAAAAGAGTACAGAGCCAAAATTTTTCACGGAATATCTCAAGATTCGCTCTTTACTGTTTTCGGAGCGATGCTGAACGAACTCAAGGACGATCATGTAAATCTTGTTTCAGATTTTAAAACTTCTTTTTATGGCAGGAAATATTTAGCACAAGACAATTTTAACTGGCGTATTTTAGTAGATCGGTATATATCAACATCCTACACCATTACAGGACCTTTTGCCCATAACTTTATTGCGGACAAACAAATAGGTTATGTTAGGTTATCCACATTTTCAGAAATAATAGAAGAAGAATATCTTGATTACATTCTAACAAAGTATAAGGATACGGATGGGATGATTATCGACTTACGCCAGAATGGTGGAGGTAAAATTGAAAATCAGTATATCCTTTTAAGACGGTTTATTGAAAAAGAAACGGTTGTACAATACACTAGAATAAAATCGGGTCCAGGGCACCAAAATTTTTCAAGTCCAAGACCTGTGCGCGTTACTCCCTATAAAGGTATCAGATACACAAAAAACATTGTAGTGCTTATAGATGGAGGTACCTTTAGTTCCGCCTCCCTATTTGCACTTCATACCAAGGCTTTTCACCATATAACCCTTGTAGGTGATAAAACAGGTGGCGGTTTAGGTATGCCGAACGGGGGGCAGTTACCAAACGGTTGGTTTTATCGTTTTTCCGTTATACAATCCCTTGACTTACAGCAAAAACCGGATTACGAGAACGGTGTGCCACCAGACATACCAATGTTTTTGGACACTGCCGATTTGT
The DNA here is from genome assembly GCA_964353165.1 of uncultured Maribacter sp. Classification (GTDB taxonomy): domain Bacteria; phylum Bacteroidota; class Bacteroidia; order Flavobacteriales; family Flavobacteriaceae; genus Maribacter. The sequence goes on along the minus strand of CAYGUY010000098.1, from coordinate 1,451 downwards.
CTAAGGACGAAATAGTGGAAGTAGGAATGATTCAATTGCTTAAGTCATAAAATGTTTCAAATGAAATTTCATAATACAAGAGGAAAAATTTCGCCAGAGGGATTTAGATATAGAGGATTAAATGGGTCAAGACTAGAAGCCCTAACCGATAGTATTTTTGGTTTCTCAATCACCCTTTTGGTCATATCTTCTGAAGTCCCAAGAACATATGTAGAGCTCCAAGCATCTATGTATGGTTTTGTGGGATTTATATTTTGTGTCCTACTCTTACTAAGTATTTGGAACAGTCATAAGACCTATTTTTTACAATATGGGCTACAAGACAGTAAGACCAATGTCCTGAACTTTATCTTATTTTTTGTCTTGTTGTTCTATATCTACCCCATGAAATACCTGTTTTCCTATTTAGGGACTGCCATTTATGTAAATATCAAGTTATCGTTTGGTGATGATTCGGTAGGACTTCGATTAGCAATTCAAGAGCTTGAAAACGCCAACTTAAACATCTCTCAATGGTCTGATATCATGTTGCGATTCGGTTTTGGTCTTTTTATAATATATCTGATATTTATGCTGATGCATTTGAACGCAATTCATAAAAAAAAAGAACTAAAACTGAACAGAAAAGAGATTTACATTTCGAAAACATCTGTTCAAGAGTATGGAATATTGCTCGGCGTTACCTCGATTTCCATACTTATAGTAGTAATTTTCAACGGGGTGAGTTATGTGTATTCGTGGTTCAGTTATCTATTGATACCTGTATTATTGCCACTACATCAAAAATTTAGAAAAAACCGGTTAAAAATGTTATTTAGAAGATAACTTGAGAAAAAATATGCAATTAAAGTAAAGTTTAAGGAACGAATCATCGATAGAACTAATCCAAAATAATTGGATAAGAAATATTTTGATAAAAATCACTTGTAACCCTCAAGGAATCCCTTTATTGGTAAGAAAGTCATGTGAAAATCTACTAACTCCGCAAAAAGTAAAAAGTGGTGCCAGAAAATCTTATTTTTAATTAATCATATGGATAGTATGGAATATTGTGAAATTAGCTGACCTACTCCCATATTTAGGTATAGGTCATAACTAAACACTTGGGACTATTTTAATTCATTTTGATATACTCGTTGGGAGACATATCCCCTCAAAAGCTATGTGGTGTGCTATTAATTTAGTAAATATTTATCCTGTTTTACCTATAATTCAAAATTAGGGTAATCATGGTAAATTTATATTTAACTTTAAAATTGTAAACCCGAAGGCTAATAATTTATAAAGTTCAGAATAACAGTATTTTATGGGCTGTATTTAGCAACCGTATACGCTACCGCATACGGTGAATACCAAAAAATAAACCGTTGGATACGAATGTAAATCATTCAATATCAACGGTTTAATTGTAGCGAGAGGGGGGCACGATCCCCCGACCTCCGGGTTATGAA
>CAYGUY010000097.1:0-12760 GCA_964353165.1 uncultured Maribacter sp. | reverse complement strand
ATGTCTAAATTGAAAATGATTTTTATAATTTACGATAAAATGATACTTTTCTTAAAAAGAAATTCCAGTTTATCATAAGTATATTTAAGGGACAAATTTGTTTGAATGTTAAAATTTAGAAACAAGCTATAGTCGCTGAAGGATATACTACAAAAACTAGCTTAAACATGTTAGGTTAACTAAAGAACACTTTTTTTTCACTAAATGCGGTTTTGAGTATGCCTTAATTTTGTGTCTATCATAAATTTTGATTAATTTATCTACTTTAGTGCAAACAAAATGGTAATATTTAATAAAATAGAACATCATGGCTTGCGAGAGTAGTTATCTTATAATTAAAGGCGTGTTCACTGCGTTTCTTGAAAATAACGGCCATCGGAAAACACCGGAACGCTATGCTATTTTAGAGGAAATATATAGTTTGGATGAGCACTTGGATGTAGACTCACTTTATATTCATATGAAAAACAAAGGTTTTAGGGTAAGTAGGGCCACCTTATATAATACGATGGAGCTTTTATTGGCCTCCGGCCTTGCTAGAAAACATCAATTTGGTGATAAGCAGGCTCATTACGAAAAATCATTCTTTGATGGAGGGCACGACCATATTATTTTGACAGATACTAATGAAGTGGTCGAATTTTCAGACCCTAGGATCAAAGCTATTAAAACAAGTATTGAAGACATTTTTGACATTAAAATCGACAAGCATTCGCTATATTTTTATGGGACCCGAAATAAAAAAACGCAAATGACAGAAGAGTCGACCCCATAGATTCCTTTTAGTGTTCCCAATAATTAATCTGCGATTACCCATAAATGCGCATACGGGGGCAGTTCCAAAAGGTTATGATGTATTGCTATTTTGTTGCCAGTAATAAGATCTACTAGATTGTCTTCCGGTAATATTCCAATGGAAAACAACCAGGAAATATGTAAAAACTGACTTTTTTCGTCAAAATTAGAAATTACCCAAAGTTTACTTTCTCCGTTATTTCGTTCAAACACAAATAAATGTGTGTTAGGGCTTGGATGTATCAGGACTGCATAAGTGTCTGCAAATATTGGTAGTTGTTTACGAAGTTGGATCATGTGCTTTAATCCATTAAAAATAACTGAATGATGTTTTGTAGATGTATTGAGCTTATCAATAGTATCCCAATCTTGCATAGGTCTGTTTACCCAACGGCTATCATTTTTGTGATCTTTATGTGTGGTAAAAGAGTAGTCGTTTAAAGTACCTATTTCATCTCCGGCGTAAATCAAGGGTATTCCACCATAGCTAAGAATTATTCCGTGCATCATCAGAATTTTGCTTACCGCTTGATCAATTTCTTTTGTGTTCTTGTTTTCAAGTGCCTTTTCCAGTCCTAACAGGGATGCTGCGCTTCCAGTTATTCTGCCGTCCCCATTTTTTGGATTGTACATAAATAGTAGTCCTTTCGCCGGCGACCATTCCAAACCTCTGGAATAATAATCCAGTAAAAAGTTTCGATGTTCACTAGGAGACCAACCTATTTCCCTGATAAAGTCGTCATCGTATCCAAGGCCAATGTCATCATGGCATCGAATGTAATTAATCCACGTTCCGTCTGCCGGTTTAGATGGAATCTCTAGTAAACTTTTGTGAAGTAAAGCGGTTTTCTTGGTAGCAATGGAGTTCCAAAGTAAGGCCATAAGTGATGCGTTGTAAGCAACCTCACATTCATTACCTTCTAAAATTCCTTCTCCAAAATATTTTATAATGTTTCTTGGTGCAACAATCGCTTCGGCCAATAAAATAACTCCAGGAGCAATAACTTGTAAGCACATTCTAAATAAGCTGATAAGTTGATGCGCCTCTGGAAGATTCTGTGAGACAGTACCTATTTTTTTCCATAAAAAAGCGAGTGCATCAAAACGAATAACATCAACGCCCATATTGGACAAGGTTACTAAATTATCCAGCATTTCTATAAACACTTCCGGGTTTGTGTAGTTTAAATCCCATTGATACCTGTTGAAACAGGTCATTACCCATTTGTCCATTTCTTTGATATAGGTAAAACTTCCTGGGGCAGACTCGGGAAAGACTTCAGGTAAGGTTTTTTCAAATGCATCTGGAATTTGCCTGTCTGGATAGGTATAATAGTAATTTTGGTATGTTTTGTTCCCTTCCTTTGCTTTTTTTGCCCATTCAAATTCGTCCGAAGTATGGTTAACAACGAAATCCAACATTAGGATTATATTCTGTTCTCGTGCCTTTTTCGTGAAAGTAGAAAAGTCTTTTTTAGTTCCGTATTTAGCATCTATTTCATGATAATTATTTACGGCATAGCCACCATCGTTTTCTCCAGAAGGCCTTGTTGTTACAGGCATAAGGTGTAAAAAATTCACCCCTAGTTCCTCAAAATAAGATATTTTTTTTTGTAGCCCTTTAATGTCTTTGTTAAACCGATCTACATATAACTGCATCCCAACCAGTTGTTCGCTTTGATACCAATTTCCGGCTTCTAGGCGCTTTAAGTCCATCGTTTTTAGTGCTACGGACCTTTTGGAGAACAACTGTTCCATACGGTCTAACAGTCTATGAAAGAAGATTTCATTTTCTTCTTTAGAGTATAATGAAAAAAAAAGCGTGCTTATTAAAGATAAATTTGTGGCCAGTCGTAGCTGAAATAAATCCTCGGCGCTATCTACTTCTCTCGTTAAGTTTTTAGAAATTATTAAGCGATGCAAAGCGGCTTGGTTCATACTACTAAACTAATTGATGTTGGTAGGGAAGTGCTTCTATGGCACCAAAATTTGTAGTGGTAAGGGCACCAGCTTTATTGGACATAGCTACCATTTCCGTAAACTCGATTTCATTTTCTAAAAGAATTTGATGATCGGGGTGGGCAGCGATTTGTTTTAACAAACAACCAATAAATGCATCACCTGCTCCCGTGGTATCGACTGGTTTTACCGCTATACTGGGAATGGTTTTACTATATTTTTTAGTGCTTAGTAAGGTGCCATCGGAACCAAGGGTAACAACTATGGTTTCAGTTCCTATATCATGTAAAACCTCACAAGCTTCTTTTAAACCGGTTTTTCCCGAGAGTAATTGAGCTTCCTCTAAGCTGAATTTGCACAGATGGGCTTTTTGAACAAAGGGCATACATTTTTTTATAAATTGCTCTTCCTTGTTTTTCCACAGATCTATCCTGTAATTAGGGTCAAAGCTAATAAAAGAATCTTGCGTTAGTGCATCAAAAAAATAACGACTGTATGCGTCTTCTAAGTTTCCTCCCAACAAAGCGGTGGCAGCTCCAAAATGGACAATATTTCCTTTAAACTCTTTCTTTAGCGAAGAGTCGTACTTTAACTCACGGTCCGCACCTCTACTAAAAACAAAGTCACGTTCACCATTTTGATCTATGGATACGAAAGCAAGCGTAGTAAAAATTTCTGATCGTTGAGCCTGTGATATATCTACTTTTGCGTTCTCAAGTATATTTAAAAGAAAAGTGCCAAAAGGATCAATGCCTACACAACCTATAAATGTGCTTTTGCCATCTAATTTGCTTATGGCGCAAGCTACGTTAGCTGGTGCACCACCGGCCTTTTTTGTAAACTCTTTGGCTTTGGATAAATCGCTTCCTTGATTTTCTGCAACAAAATCTATTAACAGTTCGCCGATACAAAATACTTTCTTCATTTCTATTTATTTCGTCTCATGTGGGTTTACCTTATATTTAGGTGTAACTCAACTTAAGGTTCTAAGGTAAATAGAAAAAATAGCTTGATCTATATTTTGTTTGGAATTATTCGTTTTTTGAGGTTTCTCCTCCTACGAAAACTATAGAACTACCCGCAATGAAAAATCTTACTGACTTTATTCTTGTTGGGTCTGTGCAAATTCCCTACCTTTTTGCTCCAATTTAAACACACCAAAAGATGAGCTTATTTGATGAAATTAAGAAGAAACTAAGTCATGAGTTTATAGATATCGTTGAGTGGTTGGATACCAGTAACGAAACCATTGTTCATAGGTTTGAGCGGTATCAAAATGAGATAAAAAACAATGCTAAGTTGATTGTACGTGAAGGGCAAACAGCTGTATTTATAAACGAAGGACAATTAGCAGATGTTTTTACCGCAGGAACCTACACCTTAAATACGCAAAACCTTCCTATTCTTACTACACTAAAAGGATGGAAATATGGGTTTAATAGTCCGTTCAAAGCAGAGGTGTATTTTGTAAATACACGATTGTTTACTGATGAAAAATGGGGTACAAAGAACCCGTTTATGTTAAGCGATGAACGTTTTGGGTTGGTTGAAATTCGCGCCTTTGGGACATATAGTTTTAGAATAAACGATCCTGGAAAATTTGTAATCGATGTGGTGGGAACAGACGGTAATTTTACCAATTATGAGATAAACGAACATTTAAAAAGTCTCATTGTTACTCGTTTTACCGATACCGTGGGCGAGGCTAATCTTCCTATAGAATTGTATGCCGCAAATACGACGGAACTTTCAGAAACTTGCCAAACGGTTATGCAGCCAGAATTTGCTCGAGTGGGTATTGAGTTGGAGAAATTCTACATAGAAAATGTTTCTATGCCAGAAGAACTTAAAAAAGAAATCTTCGAGTATAGCCGTTTGGATAAATTGGACATGACCAAACTAGCGCAGTTTAAAGCAGCTAAAGCAATGGAGCTTGCCGCGACGAACGAAGGCGGTACGGCCGGTGCCGGCATGGGCATGGGTATGGGCTTTGTCCTGGCACAACAAATGGGAGGATTAATGGGACAGCCATCCGGGCAACCTTTTGGTGGGCAACCACAACAAGCCCACCAACCTGCACCTCCCCCTGTTCCGGTTCAAATAAGTTATTATTACGCGGCTAATGGGGAGCAAACCGGACCAGTCTCCTTTGATAGGTTAAAGGAGCTTTTTGCAAACCGAACCGTCAATAAAGACTCCTTAGTTTGGAAACAGGGAATGGCCAACTGGAGCGCTTTAAAAGATGTTGAGGAATTAAAGTCCTTTTTAGGCGGGAACACGCCGCCACCATTGCCAACGGCATAATATATCTAGTACAATTGTAAAGCTAAAAAACTGTGGTAAATACCGTAGTTTTAGTACATTTTCCATGGAAGAAATTCAAGCATCCGAACATAAAAAAGCATGTGCGAGCTGTGGAGCGGAACTTAAATTTAAGCCAGGCTCCCATCAGCTCAGTTGCGAGTATTGTGGCTACGAGGAGTTTATAGCATCATCTAAAAGTAGTTTTGAGGAGTTAGAGCTTATCCATTATTTAAAAATAGTGGGCGAAAACGCCTACACGGAAACGATCGATCTTTTACACTGTAAAAGCTGTGGTGCTAATCAACATGTAGAGGAGAATTATAAATCCTTGGCATGTGTATATTGCGGCGAACCTCTTATCAGAGAGGATATAGAGCAAGAAGGTTGGATATTGCCCGGCGCTTTGGTCCCATTCCAGTTAGATGTAAAAAAGGCTAGACAAATTTTCAAAGCTTGGGTGACCGGGTTATGGTTTGCTCCAAATAATTTAAAACGTGCGGCCTTGGACCCAGAAGGGCTTCATGGTTTGTATATCCCCTATTGGACTTTCGATGCTGATTTATTTGCTTCTTACCAAGGTCAGCGAGGAGATTATTATTATGAGACCCAAACATACCGGACAGATAAAGGAAAGCAGACCCGACAAGTACGCAAAACCAAATGGTCCTACGCAACGGGAAACGTAGAAGGTTTTATAGACGATATCCTAATTAATGCATCCCAAAAAAAGAGAATGGATATTCCAGCAGCAGTAGCGTTTTGGAATCTAAAGGAACTTGTGCTGTTCAATTCAAAATATCTATCCGGCTTTGTGACCGAAAAATATACGGTTTCGTTAAAGGAAGGACATCATCAATCTTTTCAGGAAGCCAAACACAGAGCACATAATTGGATTCGCAGAGATATCGGAGGTGATACGCAACGTATTTCCAATGCAGATATAAAACTATCTAAAGAAACCTTTAAACATATTTTACTGCCCGTATATATTAGTTCTTATCGATACAATGGAAAGGAGTATCAATTTTACGTAAATGGCCAAACAGGTATATTAAGCGGAACCAGACCTTATTCTTTTTGGAAAATTTTCTTTTTGGTGCTTTTTATACTTTGTGTCATTGTAGTAATTGCGATTTTTGCTAAATGAGAAACGCAAGAACATTTGTAATAGGCGACATTCATTCTGGATTAAAAGCCTTGAAACAGGTATTGGAACTTGCCGAAGTACAACCTAAGGATACTCTTATTTTTTTAGGGGATTATGTAGATGGTTGGGGTCAAGCGGTTGAAACAGTTGACTTTTTGTTGGCTCTGGATAACACCCACAATTGTATTTTCTTGCGCGGAAACCATGACGCTCTTTGTTATGAATGGCTAACCAAGGCCGCTGATAACCCTTTGTGGTTTAAGCACGGTGGGGAGGCAACAGTGAATTCTTACAATAAGGCCTACGGGGAAACGAAAGCCAAACATATTCAGTTTTATGAGGGTTTAAGGGATTATTATTTAGATGATAAAAACCGACTTTTTTTGCATGCTGGATTTACCAATTTAAAAGGAGTGGAACACGAGTATTCAACGATTACTTTTTATTGGGACCGAACCCTGTGGGAATTGGTGCTGTCCTTGAACCCTGGTTTAAAAACAACGGATGCGTATTATCCAAAACGATTATCCCATTATTCGGAGATTTATATTGGCCACACTCCGGTTACACGAATAGGAAAAACAACACCGATAAACGCTGCAAATGTTTGGAATATTGATACGGGAGCTGCTTTTAAGGGGCCTTTGACTATTATGGACGTAGATTCCAAGGCGTATTGGCAGAGCCGTCCCGTGCATACTTTTTATCCAAATGAACAAGGTAGAAACTGAAAATTGAGATAGATTTAATCTTACTTTGATTAATAATAACGAACTTTGATAAAAAAGGGACAGATGTCAGAAAAGAACATACGATTAGAAGTAATGCAGGCTATTGAGCCCGAGGTCGAAGGTTTTATGGAGAATTTTCTAATTCAGCCAGAGGATATTTGGCAGCCTACAGATTTTTTGCCGGACCCACAAAGTGATGGTTTTTTGGACCATGTAGAGCAACTGAGGGAAGAATCCAAGGAATTAGGGTATGATTTCTGGGTTACCATGGTAGCGGATACTATTACAGAGGAGGCCTTACCAACCTATGAGTCTTGGTTAATGGATGTGGTGGGAATAGATCAGCACGGGGAAAATAAAACGAACGGATGGGCAAAGTGGGTCCGTGCTTGGACAGCAGAAGAAAATCGTCATGGAGATGTGCTGAACAAATACTTGTATTTGTCCGGAAGGGTGAATATGCGTGAAATAGAAATTACCACCCAGCATCTGATTTCGGATGGATTTGATATAGGAACGGATAGGGATCCGTACAAAAACTTTGTTTATACCTCTTTTCAAGAATTGGCTACTAATATTTCTCATAAACGGGTGGGGCAAATGGCCAAGAAAAAAGGAAATGCATTATTAGGAAAAATGTGCACTATTATAGCGGGCGATGAAATGCGACACCATTTGGCATACAGGGAGTTTGTAAAGACTATTTTAGGGCATGACCCAAATGGTATGATGTTGGCCTTCGCCGATATGATGAAACAAAAAATTGTAATGCCAGCCCATTTCTTAAGGGAATCTGGAGGGACTATTGGAACTGCATTTGAGAATTTTTCCAATTGTGCACAGCGTTTAGGAGTGTATACTGCTCAAGATTATATAGAAATCTTAAAAAAGCTAAATACGTTTTGGGAAATTGATGCCATTAGAGGACTCAATGACGATGCCGAAAAAGCTCGAGATTACCTAATGAAACTACCTGACCGTTTGGAACGTATTGCTACACGAATGAAGTTTCCAGAGGACCAGTACCATTTTAAATGGGTAGAGGCCAACGGAAGATTATAATTAAAAGATAATTAATTAAAAACCCCGGTTCAAGATAGAATCGGGGTTTTTGTGTTTAGGTTGGTTATTATTTTAAAGTTTACCATGGTCGTGTTCATCTTGCCATTTCAAGAGTTCTTTCCACTTACCTTCGTAAGCCATTTTAGATTGCATTGGCCATGACGCCGGATCGTGAACTTGGTATCTCTTTCCTCCTGTATCCAATACTTTTTGACAGTCGGCAACAGTAGCCTCTGAAAGTGCTTTCCATGTTTTTATACCGGCATCCTTAAACATTCCCTCTATCTTTGGCCCAATCCCTTCTACCACTTTAAGGTCATCTTGTTTAATCGTTTTACCAAATACTGCTTTTGCTGCTGATGCATCAAAAGGAATGGCCGCTACTGCAGCTCCTGCCGCAAAACTGGCTGCTGAAGCACCTAAGTTGGCATTTGCACTCACCTTTTTGTTACAGGCATCCAAATCTGCTTGAAGTCTCGCATTTTTATCTTCTAACAGTTTTAAATCTGCAGAATTATCAATGGTAGTTTCTCCACGGCTACCTAATAGGTATCCTAAAATTCCGCAAATGATTCCTACTAAAGCAGGAATGATCCAGCACCAAATGTTCATATTTTCAAAATCCATTTTTCTTAAATTTAAGTATTAGTGTTTATTTAGTTAAGTGTTACTATGGTTCTCCTATTTTTGGAACGGCCTTCCTCCGTGGCATTTGAGGCTACAGGTGCAGTCTGTCCTTGGGAAGAGGTATTTATTTTACTCTCTAAAATTCCGTTTCTGATCAGATAGGCTTTTGCGAAATCCGCACGGTTCTGGCCAAGTCTCATGTTCGTTGCCGCAACTCCGGTATTGTCTGTATGGCCTACGACGTTTACTGCTGCACCGTCAACCTTGTCCAAGTATCTGGAAATATCTGCCACTTTTTGTCGCTGTTCTTCCGTTAGGTTGATAGATGCTTCCGCCGTATCAAAATAGAGTACTAACGGATCTGCCTTAATACTTTCGTATAGCGCCTTAAGTTCATCTCCAGCAGTGTCCGATTCCCCGCTGAGACTATAAGTTACGGGACCAAGATAAATACCATCCTTAGGCACCATTGCATCCATTAGTTCACCCATGGTGTTGATGCTGGCAGATGAAATGCCTTTGCTTACCAAGTGATTTTTAACTGCATTGGCACGAGCCAATCCTAAATTAGGAAATGCAGAGTCATTAGTTTCATCGCTTTTATAATACCCGGTTATATTAATAACCTTTCCTACATTTTCCGATAAAAAGGTTTTTAGGCTTTCAATACCGGCTTCCATACTTGCTTCCAAAGGCATCAATATACTAGATGATGATATCTTAAAGTTATAGTTATTATTTTCGCTGTATGCATAATTACCATCGCTAAAAGCAAAGGGATACGACGTTGCTTCTGGAGCAATGGGAGCTACCAATTCTTTTGGTGGTTCCTCCGTTTCAGTGGCTCCACATTCACTGCAACAGGTAATATAAAAATAAGTGCCGATGAGAATGGTGAGGAGCATCAGTAATAGATACTTTGTCGTTCTTGTCATTGTTATTAGAGGTTTAGTGTTCGGTCACAATGTATTAAAAAAATCTTAAAAATGTTAAGATTTAACCTGTTAATTGCTAGTAATCAGCTTAGAGTAAATTTTCCAACCATACTCAATTTGTTTCCATTCGTACAGTTTAAGGTAAGAATGATATAAACAACAACCATCAGAACAGGTTTTCTAAGTAACTTTAAACAATGCTTAAATAACCTTATTACTCCCGACAAAGATGCGGCATTGTAATAGTGTTATAGACATATTTGAGTTAGTTGGTTTACTAAAAAGCCCTTTTGCAAATTTGTAAAAGGGCTTAGTTATTTGTATATCTTTCCATTTATACAAAAACTACATCCAAGTGTACAGAAATTAGAGCACTTGGTTTAAGGTTCCGTTATCTTGTTGTTATGATAAAAATGGGAATAAAAAAACTTATAAAACGTTTGTTTGCTATGTTTAGCCTTTTATGTATGATTGTAATATTAGGTACACAAGCCTTATTAAAAGGTAGTTGGACGTCTGAAAATAGAGATCGAACTACCGTTTAAAATAATCATTTAAAACACACCTAATTTATAAGTCAAACTTAATGCCTTGCGCTAAAGGCAATTCATCAGAGTAATTAATGGTATTTGTTTGTCTTCTCATATAAACTTTCCAAGCGTCAGAACCAGATTCACGACCGCCACCGGTTTCTTTTTCGCCTCCAAAAGCACCACCAATTTCTGCACCAGAAGTTCCGATATTAACATTAGCAATGCCACAATCCGAACCAGCGTAGGACAAAAATTTCTCAGCTTCTTTAAAATCGTTGGTCATAATTGATGATGACAAACCTTGAGCAACCCCATTTTGTATGGCAATGGCATTTGCTACTTCACCAGTATATTTTATTAGGTATAAAATTGGAGCAAACGTCTCGTGCTGTACAATTTCAAAATGGTTTTCTGCCTCAATAATTGCTGGTTTTACATAGCATCCACTTTCGTAACCTTCACCTTCTAGAACGCCACCTTCAACTAAAACGTTTCCACCTTCGGCTTTTGCTTTTGCAATAGCTGCTAAATAGGTGTTAACGGAGTCTTTATCGATTAAAGGTCCAATATGATTTTTTTCATCTAATGGGTTTCCGATCGTTAATTGTCCGTAAGCACCAACAATAGCATCTCTTACTTTATCATAAACCGATTCGTGTATAATTAAACGACGTGTTGATGTGCAACGTTGCCCACAAGTTCCTACAGCACCAAATACAGCACCGGGAACAACAACTTTTAAATTGGCCGTAGGTGTAATAATAATAGCGTTGTTTCCACCCAGTTCCAATAAAGATTTACCAAAACGCTCGGCAACTGTTTTTCCAACAATTCGTCCCATGCGTGTAGATCCTGTTGCAGAAACTAAAGCAACTCTAGTATCTGTAGTCATCATTTCACCAACTTTGTAATCGCCATTGATGATACATGAAATACCCTCCGGCAATTTATTTTCTTTTAAAATTTCAGCAATAATATTTTGACAGGCAATCGTGCATAAAGGAGCTTTTTCAGATCCTTTCCAAACGCAAACATCACCACAAATCCAGGCTAAAGCCGTATTCCAAGCCCAAACGGCAACCGGAAAATTAAATGCCGAAATAATACCAACAACACCTATGGGATGCCATTGTTCTCTCATAACATGATAGGGGCGTTCCGAAGGAATTACTTTCCCGTTTAATTGTCTGGACAAACCAACGGCGAAATCACAGATATCTATCATTTCCTGCACTTCGCCATAGCCTTCTTGTAAAGATTTACCCATTTCATAGGAAACTAATTTCCCTAAAGGTTCTTTTAAATCTCTTAGTTTGTTTCCAAACTGGCGCACAATTTCCCCACGTTGTGGTGCTGGCATATCTCTCCAAGATAAAAATGCGCTTGTTGCCGAATCCATTACTTTGTCGTAATCTGCACGTGTCGTTAATTTTACCTTTCCTATTAACTGACCATCAACTGGCGAATAACTTTTAAGTAATTTTCCGCTAGAAAAATTATTTGAACCTGTAGAGGTTCCTTCATTTATTTCTTTAATTCCTAATGTTTTTAAAGCACTATCAATTCCGAATTCCTGAACTATTTTGGACATTTTATAACTTTTTGTATGTAGATTGTTAGATTTTTACAAAGCTACGAATAATCCCGCTCATTAGTTTTCTTTTCGGAGAACTGTAACCTTGACTATTTTTTTCTGCTGAACTTCATAAATTAGGACTAATTCGATGGCTTCTTTATTGCCATTTCTTCCCACTATATATTCATGATCTATGACTTTATTTCCAAAAACGGTACGTGTTAGAACGGTAGAATTTAGGTTGGGAGAGTTATCAAAGAGCGTGCTATAAAATTCGCTACAGGCTTCAGCGCCTTTCATGGTAAGAGCACCATCAGCAAAATTATGGAAGGTTACGTTAGCATCCATGACCGACATAAATTCTTCTATATTTCTATCGTTATAGCTTTCCATTGATTTCTGTACTACTTGCTCTGGCGTCATTTTTTGTGCGATTAAGGTAGGTATTGCATAAAATAGAAAAAGAAAGAAAAAAAGAGAGACTGAAAAAGATTTCATGTGAACATAATTAGAATAATGGCCACTATTGCAGGTAGGGCTTGTATATAAAATATTTTTTTGCTTACTGTAAACGCACCATATATTCCAGCAATAGCTACACAGCCTAGAAAGAATAGTGAAATATTTGCTATCCATTCCGTGTTATCTATAAAGAAAGTCCATAGTAACCCCGCAGCCAAAAAGCCATTGTATAAACCTTGGTTTGCTGCCATTGATTGAGTTTGGCCAAAAAGTTCTTTTGGAAAATTCCTAAATATTTTAGGTCCTTTACTGGTCCAAGCGAACATTTCGAACCAAAGAAAATAGAAGTGTAGTAGTGCTATAAACGCAACGGTTATTTTGATGGTGATTCCCATTTAGTCTTCTTTAGTAAAACGTTCATCTACAGGCATTACCGTATTACAATTATCACAAGTGCGTAAGGATTTGGAACTGTAGAAATGTTTAAAGTGGGCTAAAAAATCTTTCTCAATGTCGTTAAGTGTAAAATAAGCCTCGTATAGTTTGTGATTACAATTGTCACAAAACCATAGCAAGCCATCATCTACATTCATGTGGGAACGCTTCCGTTCTATCACCAAACCTATAGA
>CAYGUY010000096.1:0-12855 GCA_964353165.1 uncultured Maribacter sp. | reverse complement strand
CACCCTCGGCTCTGTCCTGTAGTTGTTCGGAACCTACCGAGGTTACCGCATAACCTAAGGCTTTCTTCTCTCGCTTAATACCTTGTGCGGTAACAACAACTTCCTCCAATGCCTGCGCATCTTCCGACATTTGTACATTAATAGTGTTGCCAGCACCTACTTGTTGTCTCTCGTTCTTTTGGCCGATATAAGTAAAGAGGAGTGTTTGCCCTGACGCTGCTGTGATGGCGTAATTACCATCAAAATCTGTTTGGGTGCCGTTCGTTGTTCCTTCCACAACGATGTTAACCCCCGGCAAGGGAAGCCCATCTTGATCGGTAACCATCCCGGATACCGTTTTCTCTTGTGCAAAGGTAATCTGCACAATTAACGCCAAAAATAGCGCTAGCAATCCATTTAGTTTTGTTCTCATTTTTAAAATTTAATTAAGAGTTAGTAGCCCTCGGTCTTTTTATTGAACCAAAAAAAGGTTAACAAAAAGTTAAAGACGCCGCAAGAAAATGAAAAAAAAAGAGTGATATTTTTGTTTGAAACAAAACCAGTGAAATTTGCTATAAAACTGTCAAACTCTGAAGAGTGTAAAATAAATAGATTTAGAAGCACCCAAACCAAACAAACGAGAAGTAATTTAATGAACCTTGTGTGGAATAAAATTCGCGTTCATCAATACCTCATCAACTGAATTTATCTTTACCGGTTCAAATAAAACCATAAAATCTATCCACGGAAGAAATTTGTTACAGAATATAGAAAGTTTGCAACAAAATTTTAATCATAGCATGAAACTTGTAAATAGAATTTCTGGCAACTTCTATCATTACCAGGCAAATTACAAGCGGGTTTTTCTTAATCAGATTTGTAGGATAATAAATAAAACTGGCCTAGATAAGAGCGAAATAATGATCAAACTTTGCTTTGTACTTTTCGGTTACTTGCTGCTCTATGTCATCAGCAATTAAAATACCGCAGGAAGATTTAGTTTCTTCTATACGAACTATGAAGGAGGTATTCACTATAACAGATTTATTAATTCTGATAAAACCACCAGGTAATAGCTGTTCCAATTTTTTCATCGTAATCCTTATTAGAACTTTTCTGTTAAGGCAGAAGATATTCACATAATACCGATCGGACTTAATAAATTTAATCTCATTTTTATCAAAAAGGTACTTTTTGTTTCCGTCAGGTATTATAATTTTAATTGATGAGTTTATCATAAATAATTTTTGATTGATGATTGATTAGGGTAAAATCCTCTGGACCTCAGCAGCTATAGTTTGACCGAAGGGCTACTCATATCGTTTCCCAACATTTGAGTAAAAAAACATAGTTTTTAAAATAAAATTTATGTTGAATTTAAGATGAGCATCAAAAACAGAAATTACAATATAATTCAAACAATCTAGCAAGGGTTTAATCCTGTAATATTTCCCTAAATTCTACTAATTATGCTGTTTATCCAAGAATCACTAACCTATTTTTATAAAATTAAGCAGGTTATTTTGGTGTTTTATAACCAAGAACTCATTACAAGCTACACGTTGCATTAATACCTTAAAAACAGGCAATTAGAGAAAAAAAATGATGCTTAAATTTATAAAAACAAGCATGTGCATATTTAACCAAAGAATGAATACTCTTAGCTTATATACAATCATTAGTAAAATAAGATGCTACAGCTTTACTAAAAGAAGTAATTATAGTTTTTAATAATCAGTTTGTTGTTCTAAGGCTCTGATAAGTTTTGAGGGAAGAACCCCAATTCTATTTTTAAACGCCGAATTGATCGATTCCTTACTCTTAAAACCAATTTCATTAGCTATAGACTGAATGGAGTATCTTCTGAATAGTTTATCGTTCTTTAACCTATCTAGAACATAGTCTATTCTTAAATCATTGATATATGCTGTGAACTTTTTTTGATAAAGGGAATTTATGATTTTTGATAGATACGTAGTATTGGTTTTTATTTCTTCGGCCATATTAAATGCTGTGCAATCTACTTTGAGGAAATATTTCTTCTTCTCCAATTAATCTAAACTGTTTAGAATTCTTTCTACTTCGACATTTTTGATTTTTAATGTCTTATAATTTGAAACAAATAATCAACCATAGCCTTTTTAATCACTCTGAGAAAGATTAAGATTTAGAAACTACTCCATATCGTCCTTAAGATCAATTAAAAATTGTAAGTCAAAATTCAATAATAGTAACTATGCTTCAGGCCTATAGTCACTAGAAATAAACTTTATGTCCATTTTATTTTAAGCTGGCACAAATACTAAATACATAGGACTAGTTAGTATTTACCAAGAAATTTTGAAGCTAACTGTTTTTGGCTATCCTACCTTTTTCAATTGAAATCATTAGATTTTTTTAACCAACAGAGCGCAAAAAATAGAATTGCACCATAATATATTTTCATTCTAAGTACTATAATTTGTTTTGAGATATTCCTTACTAAGGACAAATTAAAAAGCATTATCTTAGTATTGATTAAATCCTTTTAAAGGAAGTTAAATCAATGTAAAGTTCACAAATCGTCAACACGATACGTGATAATTAGCAAAGCATCGACTCTCACTGGGCTGAGAAGATTAGGTTCGAGCCCCGGCCAGGTCACTTAATCGGATACCATCCGAGACCAAAGCTTTGCAAATCTTATGATTTGCAAGGCTTTTTGTTTTTAGGGAAACCTTTTTATACGATGCCAACCAATTTAAAACATAAACCGATGGTGTATGATAGGTGGCAACGAAGAGTAAAGAGGGTTGACTATTAACATATGTGCGTTCCTTTAAATAAGTTCTAAATTTTATCTTCGTTTTTGATATCATACCTCTAATTTTTCAACTACTGACTTTTGTCATTATCAGTCTTATTCACTATTACTACTTTTACTTTTTAATCTATTAGATAAAAACACATGAGTAGTTTTAGAAGCAGACCCAAAGACCGGTATATTGAAGAGGGAGATTGGCAACCATTATATGTACTTACGGAACATTGGAAATCGGACCTCTCTTTTTATGCGGAAGATCTTAAGTTTTTAGCCCACCTAATCGACAACTATTTTATGTGGATATAGAAAAAAGAGCATATTAATATGGTTCGTGAAATTGAGGTAGGCCTGCTGCATACAGAGGAACAATGTGGATGTTTACTACTGCGAGTTAATACCCATTTACATCATTTAGCGCAGCTGATTGATAATTCCTTTACCTATGATTCGCATAAATTTAGAACGGAACACGAACAACTTGAAGATGATATCGCAGCATTTATTAAAGATTTCCGAAGTAATCGTAAGGAAGTCTTTACCGTTACAGATTATTTGATGGATACTGAGAAATTTGTGAAGCAGGTCGTAAAAGATCACTAGGGATTTTTATCAATCCGGAAAGCCTAAAATCAAATAAAAAATCTTAGGAAGCTAGTATTAATTTCACCATAAATAAAATTCTAAAGGTAAAGCATACTTAAAAAAATATAGCATGAGAACACTTTTTATTGTTTTAGTTTTTATCCTTGCCTCAAGTTGTGGAGGGGTTAAAGTAGTATCCGTCCAGGATCCCAAAATAGATTTATACAAGTACAATACCTACTGTTGGATACAGGGATGCGAATTAAATTATCAAGGACCGGATTACGGATATAATATTGAAAGAATGCAGTCCATACAAAATATCATCAAGGAGGAGCTGGAATCCAAAGGCCTTGTAAATGATGAAAACACACCTGATGTGTTGGTAGGCTTTCATGTCATTGTTGAAGAAAAGGAAAGGGTGTATACAAAACACCCTGATATGATAGATCCCTATGTACGGCCAATACGGTATTGGGATGAGTATGACGAGTTTTACAGTCAAGAAATCTACAGATTTCTTAAAGGATCATTGGTTATAGATTTGATCGATTCGGAAACGGGAGCAGTCGTTTGGCAATCTACAACAGAAAGATATATGGAACTCGATGAGCAACTAGATAAGGATAGGATGGTCAAAGGGGTACGAAAAGCACTCAAAGAGTACCCATCAAAATTGGACGTGAAGTAACTTATGTCCCAAAATGATAGCGCAATTTTGTTTGCATTTAATAAAAACTAAGGCATTGGCATTATAACGAACACCATTATAGGTTCCTAGCCCACCTTTTGGTTGTAGGGAATTTATCCTGTGTAACCTTTGTTACCTACACTAAAATAAGGAAACTGTATTTTTGAATAAAACAAAGAACTATGTTTGGAAAGGGTTCAAAACTGTACAGCATTCTATTTCTAAAATGTCCTAGATGTCATGAGGGAAAATTTCTAGAGGCAAATCCATATAAATTAAGCAACTTTAACAAGGTGAAGGTTAGATGCCCTAAATGTGACTTGAAATACAGTATGGAGCCAAGTTTTTATACAGGGTCAATGTATGTTTCCTATGGAGTAGGAATAGCGGTTGCGGTAGCTGTTTTCGTATTGACTTTAATCTTTAGGTTAAATCTAAGTATAGCCACTTTATTCATTTTAATAGTTGTAGCTTTAATTTTGACAGGGCCTTACATAGCAGCAGTTTCCAAAGCTATTTGGGCGAACATTTTCTTTAAGTACGATAAAACCATTGCTGAAAAAGTAAATTAAAATAATCTCATGATACAAGAACTAAGGGAAGGTTACGGAACTATTTTTGAAGAAGCACTTATCAACGAAATTTTACAGGTGGGCACCTTTAAAGAAGTTCCAGAAGGTTTTAAGATTATGGAGATAGGACAGTATGTAAAAGGAATGCCCTTATTGGTTTCCGGTGCAATAAAAGTACTCCGCGAAGATAAGGACGGGGACGAATTACTTTTATATTACCTAGAGAAAGGTGATACCTGCTCTATGACCTTATCTTGTTGCATGGGAGCCTCAAAAAGCGAGATAAGAGCTATTGCGGAAACCGATACAAAATTGATTATGGTTCCCATTGAAAAAATGGAAGAATGGACCGCTACATACAAATCTTGGAGAGACTTTGTTTTTCAAAGTTACCATAGTCGTTTAAATGAATTGTTGGGTACTTTAGATAGTATTGCTTTTAATAATATGGATGAGCGTTTAGTGGCCTATCTTAAGGAGAAAGCTCGAATCAATGAAGATCAAACCATACATAATACCCATCAAGAAATTGCTTATGAGCTGCATAGTTCCAGAGTTGTGATTTCTAGGCTTCTGAAAAAACTGGAGCAAATTGGAAAAATAGAACTTCACAGAAATTATATCAAAATTTTGGAATTATAAACTCTGTGTAACCAATGTTACTGCACAAGGTTATTGAGTGGTTTAGTTTTGTATCATCAATAGCAAAATATGGAGTTTTTAGAAGTAATTGGTTATATAAGTGCGCTGATCATTGGTATTTCACTCGGGCTTATAGGTGGCGGCGGTTCTATATTGGCAGTGCCCGTGTTGGCCTACCTGTTTTCTGTAAATGAAAAAGTGGCAACCGCCTATTCATTGTTCATTGTGGGAGCCAGTGCTTTGGTCGGGGGCTGGCAACAGCACCTTAAGGGTTTTGTTGATTGGCGTACAGCCGTTGTATTTGGTGTTCCGGCAATCATTGGGGTAACCTTAGTCAGACATTATGTAGTTCCCATGATGCCTGATGTATTGTTCACTTTTGGAGTGTTTGACTTCACAAGAAGAATGGCAATGTTCGGTCTATTTGCAGCGCTTATGATACCGGCAGCGTATTCCATGCTTAAAAAACCAAAAGAACAAGCTGTTAAAGGGGACGGAAAGGTAAAGTATAACTATCCCTTAATATTGGTCGAAGGACTTATCGTTGGCGGTATTACCGGTATGATCGGTGCCGGAGGTGGATTTTTGATTATCCCTGCACTAGTAATCCTTGCAAATGTAGAAATGAAAGTTGCCGTGGGCACCTCGTTGATTATTATTGCATTTAAATCTTTGATGGGCTTTTTTCTTGGGGATGCACTTAACATGCAAATTGATTGGACATTCCTAGGCATTTTCACCGGTCTTTCGTTGGTCGGTATTTTCATTGGTGGTTACTTAGGAAATTTCATTGATGGGAAAAAACTTAAAAAGGGTTTTGGCTATTTCATACTCGTGATGGCCATATTTATTTTTTATATGGAATTTTTCGTAGGACAGTAATGACACCTAAATAGATACTAAAAAAAGACCCTCTTTTCGAGCTTCTTTTTTTTCTTAGAATTTTGAATCCAATTTAGATTTATGACAAATATCATTGTCTAAGAACAATGTACTCTTATGTAACCTTTGTAACTGAAAACATTCGAATTACCATGTATTTTTATCATGTTTAATACTAAAATCTAATCAAAATGAAAGTAGAACAAATTTATACAGGATGTATCGCTCACGCAGCTTACTATATTGAAAATAAAGGAGTTGCAGCAGTTTTTGACCCTTTAAGAGAAGTACAACCCTATATTGATAGAGCGCAAATAGACAATGCCGAAATCAAGTACGTTTTCGAGACGCATTTTCATGCCGATTTCGTGAGCGGACATTTAGATCTGAGAAAAAAAGCAGGTTCTGAAATTGTTTTTGGTCCAGGTGCCAAACCTGCCTATGAGGCAACTACCGCAGAAGATGGTCAAATTTTCGAAGTAGGTGATTATAAGGTGAAGGTAATTCATACCCCTGGTCATACTATGGAAAGTACCACGTACTTGCTTATAGACGAAAATGGTAAGGAACATGGCATCATTACTGGCGATACCTTGTTTATAGGTGACGTTGGCAGACCTGACTTAGCACAACACGTTGTGGCAGATTTGACGGAAGAAAAACTTGCAGGTCATCTCTTCGATTCCCTTCGAAATAGAATTATGCCTTTAAGCGACCACCTCATCGTATATCCTAATCATGGGGCAGGCTCTGCCTGTGGTAAAATGATGAGTAAAGAGACTACCGACACCCTTGGACATCAGAAAGAAGTAAACTACGCACTACGGCCCGATATGACCAAAGAAGAGTTCATTAAAGAATTATTGACCGGCCTAACTGCCCCTCCAGGCTATTTTCCTCAGAATGTATTAATGAACATTAAAGGGTATGAAAGCTTGGATACCGTCATGGAAAGAGCAACCAAGCCTTTAACGGCAGATGAATTTGAATTTGTGGCGAATGAGACAGGGGCTTTAATGCTTGATACACGCGATGCAGGGGAGTTCGCAAAGGGATTTGTTCCCAATAGCATAAACATAGGTCTCGATGGTAGCTTTGCGCAATGGGTCGGTGAAATGATTCCAGATGTAAAACAAGAAATTTTACTCATCACAGAAGCTGGAACCGAAGAAGAGGCCATTACTCGATTATCCAGGGTTGGTTACGACAATACAGTTGGCTATCTTAAAAACGGTTTTGATACTTGGAAAAAAAGTAAAAAAGAATTTGAAACAGTAAATAGGATAAGCCCAAAAGACTTGGAACAGTCCTACAAGGCCGAAAAACCATTGGTAATAGATGTGCGTAAGAAAAGTGAATTTGACTCAGAGCATGTCATCGGTGCCATTAACGTTCCCTTAAACCAAATCAATCAGCATTTAGCACAGTTCCCAAAAGACAGACCCTTTGTATTGCATTGTGCTGGCGGTTATCGGAGTATGATTGCTGCCTCTATCTTAAAGCAAAGGGGTTGGGACGATTTTGTAGACGTAGTGGGCGGTTTTAAGGAAATAGCCGAAACCACCTTACCAAAGTCAGCATATGTTTGTCCATCCACTTTATTGTAGGGCAATACCCTTTTAGTTTAAAAACAGACCCATCTTTGAAAAAAGGTGGGTTTTTTGTACAAATATGTTCTGTAACCAATGTTACTGTAGTACTTATAAATACTTTTTACTTTTACACTTTAGAATTTAAATTATATATCATGAAAATTGAGCAAATTTACACGGGCTGTCTTGCCCAGGGAGCATATTATATCGAAAGCAAGGGTGAAGTTGCCATCATTGACCCATTGCGCGAAGTAAAGCCATACATCAACAGAGCAAAACTTGATGATGCAAAAATCAAATATATTTTTGAAACCCATTTTCATGCAGATTTTGTAAGTGGCCATGTTACACTTTCAAAACTAACTGGTGCCCCAATTGTTTATGGCCCAAATGCAAACCCAACATTTGAAACCATAATAGCTGATGATGGTCAAGAATTCAAATTGGGAGAAGTAACCATAAAAGTGCTGCACACACCTGGTCATACTATGGAGAGTACAACCTATTTACTCAAAGACGAAAATGGTAAAGACCATGCGATCTTCAGCGGAGACACCCTGTTTTTAGGCGACGTAGGTCGCCCTGACCTCGCTCAAAAAATGGGAGAACTTACCGAAAGAGATTTGGCGGGCTTCTTGTACGACAGTTTACGTGAAAAAATAATGCCTCTATCAGATGATGTAATTGTCTACCCCGCCCACGGTGCAGGCTCGGCATGCGGTAAGAACATGATGAAAGAAACCGTGGATACCTTAGGAAATCAAAAGAGCATGAATTACGCATTGCGCGCAGACATGACCAAAGAAGAATTTATTCACGAAGTAACAGATGGTCTTTTGCCTCCTCCTCAATATTTCCCCCTCAATGTAAAAATGAACAAAGAAGGATATGAAGATATTGAAGAAGTACTTGAAAGAGGCACTAGAGCTCTATCGCCCGCTGCTTTTGAAGCGGCAGCCAATGAAACTGGCGCAATTGTACTAGACGTAAGAAATGAAAATGAGTATAGAAAAGGACATATTCCACGCTCCATTTTTATTGGGCTTAATGGCAGCTTTGCTCCTTGGGTGGGTTCGTTGATAGCAGATGTAAAACAGCCCATACTTCTTGTAGCACCCAAAGGTATGGAAGAAGAAGCCATAACAAGACTTTCACGAGTAGGTTTCGATAATACTCTTGGGTACCTAGAGGGTAGTTTTGACGCTTGGAAACACGAGGCGATGGATTACGATGCAGTAAGTTCAATAACCGCAGTCCAATTAAAAAATGCCTTGACAAAAAGTAAACTTCCTATTTTTGACGTTCGAAAGGAAACAGAGTATCTGTCTGAACATGTTATTGATGCCAACAATACGCCCCTAGATTTCCTAAACGACCACTTGGCAGAATTTCCAGCTGACAAAACCTTTTATGTGCATTGTGCGGGAGGATATCGAAGCATGATTGCTGCCTCAATTTTAAAAAGCCGTGGTATTCATAATCTAATCGATATCACAGGTGGCTTCAAGGCTATTCAAGAAGCAGGCATACCTGTATCGGAATTTGTATGTCCAACAACATTATAATAGTATGGAAAACGTTACAGAGAAAGAATGGAACAAGCTCATTGCTGCTGATGAAAATGCAGTAATTATTGATGCTAGAACAGATAAGGAATGGATTGAGGGAACGCTCGAAAATGTACTAATGATGGACGTGATGCAACCCATGCGATTTGAGCAAGATGCTAAGAAATTGGACAAGAACAAGAACTACTATGTATACTGTCGCAGTGGTCAGCGCAGTATGATGGCCTGCTCTTTACTTGAGGCATCAGGTATTAGTGAAACATATAATCTATTGGGAGGTATCTTAGGATGGACCGGAAAAACGGTCGTCCCTGCCTTATAATTTTTTAATTGGTTGGTTGTTTAAAGGGGGGTAGCGGATGGCTATTTGACTGTCCCCTTTTTTAAGCTGCTTAAAACCTTATAAATTTAATACTATGTCATTATTAGATTTTCTTTTCAAACCTAAATCAGGCGCTAATGAATTCATACAACTTCTCGATGTAAAGGAATTTCGAAAAGCTATTGAAAATATGCCCCGTCAATTAGTTGACGTTAGGACTAAAGGCGAATTTAACAACGGTCATATTCCCAATGCATTACATGTTGATTTTTTCGACAAAGCTAACTTCAAGAAGTGGTTCGAAACTAAAGCTAAAAACGAACCGGTTTACCTTTACTGCCGTTCTGGAAACCGCAGTCAAAAAGCAGCAAAACGTCTATTGGACATGGGTTTCACAAAAATCGTAGATCTTAAAGGAGGCTACAATGTCTGGCAAAGACAATAGTCTTTAAAGCAGTAATAAATAAAAACTTTAAGAGAAGTTTTAATTACAGGCAAGCAGTGTTCTACCCATGGCGAATAGCGAAAATATACCATGCTCTAAAAACAATCCTGTTAACGCCTAGTGCATTTTATACTAGGATTAAGACAATGTCCGTTTAATTTTTCAGGTTTTTCATTGTAAAATCAAATGTATCGATAACCTTTTGGGGCAAAAAGACTTATTGATCTGTCTACCGGTGAGCAGGTTCAGGTTTTTCTACGGTAAAAGTTGGTAAAACTCACTCGAAGAGATAGGTAGAAACAGTTCTCAAATAAAAATGCACAACGGGTTCCTATTAAATTTCACCCACCTTATGTAACCATTGTTACTGCGTTGGTCTATGCGCTGGATTAATTTAGTGTTTATAAACAAACTCCGTTATGAAAGCATCAATCATAGTACAAAACCTAAAATGCCGTGGTTGCGCTAAAACAATTATCAATAAACTTTCCGACCTACCTGACATTTCCAATGTAAAAGTCGATCACGAGACCTCTCAAGTATCTTTTAATTGTACTAGCAGTAGTGATGCCTTAGTGGTGAAACAAAAGTTAAAAGGATTAGGATATCCATCCATAGACGAAAATAATTCTACGATTACCAAGGCAAAATCATTCGTTAGCTGTGCTAGCGGTAAAATATCCAACTCATGAAAAACTTCTTACTAATTGCGTTAATTATAGCACTAGCGGGTTGCAAAGACACTAAAAAAACGGGGTACACTCCGCAAACGAAAACCAAGGAGTCTCCCATAGACATTGCCGTTACCGAACATCCCGGTAAAAAACTGATGGAAACCAAGTGCTATATCTGCCATAGTCCTACTATGGCCGAAGGAAGTAGAATTGCGCCGCCTATGGTGGCCATTAAAGCAAGGTACGGCAAAGACTATGACAGCAAAGAGGAATTTGCGAACGCTATTTGGGCTTTTGTCGAAAAACCGACCAAAGAAAATGCCAAGTTAAAAGGAGCCGTAAAAAACTTTGGCCTTATGCCTTATCAGCCTTACCCCGAAAAAGAAATCAGAAGTATTTCCGAATTTATCTTCGAATATCAAATCGAAGAGCCAGAGTGGTTCAACAAACATTGGGAAGCCGGTCATGGAGAACGTAACTACAAACAGAAAGGAAAAAAAATTGGGTTAAAAGATGAAGGGACTAAATCCCATGCAGAAAAAGGAATGGAATATGCATTGAGCACAAAAATGGTGCTGGGAAAAAATCTAATGCATACCATTCAAAAAAAAGGAACACTTGCAGCAATGGAATTTTGCAATGTACAAGCCTACCCATTGACCGATAGTATGGCTAAGGTCCATAACGCGAAAATAAAGCGAGTTTCGGATAAACCCAGAAACCCTAAAAACAAGGCGGATTCCAAAGAATTAAAGCACATTTCCTACTTTAAAAATGCAATAGCCTTAGGAGTTGAGTATGAACCCATTGTGGAGTACAATGCCGTAGCAGTTCAATTTTATTCTCCAATTATTACCAATACCATGTGTTTACAGTGCCATGGTACTCCCAAGGAAAACATTACGCCTGAGGTACTAAAATCGTTGGCAGATTTGTACCCGAAAGACGAGGCCAAGGGTTACACTAAAAATGAAGTAAGAGGAATATGGAGCATTTATTTTGAACAAAAGTAGGATTTGGAAAGACATTCTCCCTTTGTTTTATGTAATCTATATGCTAAACTTTAAATAAACTATAAAGTTTAGCAATAAGCATACAAATACGGTAATTCTCAAATTGAATTATCAGTCTCTAGATTATGTCACTTCTGAAAAATTCAAATTACTATGTTCCGGAGAGCAACCTAAAAGAATTAGAAAAATTATAATGAAATCAATTTAAATTTATCCGATGAAAACAATTGGTTTAATTGGTGGAACTTCTTGGCATTCCACAATTGCATATTACAGATCGATCAATGAATTAGTGGGAGAGAAAATTGGAACTCAAGGCAATCCTTCACTAATAATCCACAGTATCAATATTAAGCTAATGCGTGAACAAGATGCTGAAAAAATAAATAAAAAGTACCTAGATGTTTCGCGCAAACTTGAACAAGCCGGTGCAGAAGCCATTCTCATCTGCGCAAATACACCACACATGGCCTACCAATACGTACAACCTAAAATTGGAATTCCAATTCTACATATTGCAGATGCAACAGGGAAGGAAGCAAAACGATTGGGATTGAAAAAACTTGGGCTACTGGGCAATCGCCCTACCATGACGGGCAATTTTATATCCGGTTTTCTAGAAACCAATTATGGTATTGAGACCATTATTCCAGAAGCACATTGTATTGGGCAAGCCCATGATTACGTTTCAAAAGAACTGACCCAAGGTAAGTTTACTGAAAAAGCAAAGCAGTTCTTCATGATCCAAATTAAGATGCTTACATTGCAGGGAGCGGATGGCGTAATTTTAGGTTGTACGGAGTTGCCATTATTGATAAAGAAGACAGAGGTGAATATACCTTTATTGGCTACAACAGACCTTCATATTCAGATGGCTGTTGATTTTATCCTAGAGCTATGAAAATTGAAATTCAATAAGCTTACATTTTTGATATCTTTACGGTAAAAATATTTTGATTGCTAAAGTTTTAGAAAAGCATTTTCCGGAATTTGCCAAACTACCGGAACTTAGGGCAGAGATAGCGGCGATAAGTAGTATACAGACATTCCTATCAGGTACAGTTATTTTACGCCAAGGCGAATATGTAAA
>CAYGUY010000095.1:2490-12869 GCA_964353165.1 uncultured Maribacter sp. | reverse complement strand
AAAACACAGATATTCAATACGGAACAGAACGAACTTGCCAATACCTTTAAGGTGCTTGCCAATCCAGCACGGATAGCCATATTGGAATTCATAAGTAAACAGGACGCCTGTATCTGTAATGATATAGTAGATGAGATAGGTTTGGCTCAACCCACCATTTCCCAGCACTTGAAAGAACTCAAAAGTATAGATCTTGTCAAAGGTGAGATTGATGGGAAGAAAAT
Organism: uncultured Maribacter sp.; assembly: GCA_964353165.1. Taxonomy (GTDB): domain Bacteria; phylum Bacteroidota; class Bacteroidia; order Flavobacteriales; family Flavobacteriaceae; genus Maribacter. Next base: position 12,645 of record CAYGUY010000095.1, on the reverse strand, counting down.
CTGTTATTGTATCAACTTACAAACATGGGCTACCGTTCAACAACGATTAAACTCTTTTTTTAATACTACAAAAGCAAAATGCTGTTAATTTAAAGTAATATAATATGAAGACAAATGAATTTTTATCCCTCTTAAAGGAAAACCCAAATAAGGAGTTGTTGTTTCAATACGCACCTGGGAAAATGGTAGCTGCGAACTATCATATTACGGAAATTAAAAATATTACCATTGATGCCGTAGACTGCGGTGCTGGAACCGATTTTTGGAAAGAAACCATTATTCAGCTTTGGGAAAGTCCTGAAGAAATAGGTAAACGGGATTTTATGCTTACCCATAAGGCACTGGAAATTTTAAACCGAGTGGATAGCATTAAACCTATGGAAAAGGATGTTGAGGTGAAATTTGAGTATAGTAATGATAATTTTCACACAGCACAATTGTTTGTTCATAACTATAATATAGATGAAGAACAATTGATTGTAAATCTCGGTGTATTGCCAACGGATTGTAAGGCCAAGGATACTTGTGGTGTGCCGGTACAGATGGAAAATGCATCAACTAATTCTTGTGCACCAGGGAGTGGCTGCTGTTAATCAAAAAATAAATTGTTGTTAAAATGAGTGATCGTCAAAACATCAATATTCAGAATATGCAAGCTTCCGATTGGAACGCTGTAGCTTCTATTTATGAGCAAGGTATTGCTACGGGCATAGCTACGTTTGAGACTAATGTCCCAGACTTTGGAACTTGGGACAGCGCTCACTTGAAAACATGTAGACTAGTTGCGCTATCTGAACATAAAATAGTGGGTTGGGCAGCACTTTCCCCAGTTTCTGGTAGATGTGTTTATGGCGGTGTAGCCGAGGTAAGTATTTATATCGCGGAAAACGCTAGGGGAGTAGGTATTGGAAAGCAATTGCTAAAACAATTGATAGTTGAAAGTGAACGAGAGGGATTGTGGACCCTGCAGTCAGGCATATTTCCTGAAAACGAAGGGAGTATACAGCTACATAAAAAGATAGGATTCCGCTATATCGGTAAACGAGAAAAAGTGGGTAGGACAGTTAGAGGTGTGTGGAAAGACAATTTACTTTTTGAAAGGCGAAGTGAAATAATAGGAAAGGACTAATTCAGATTGTTATCCAAGGATTGTGTTTCTGCCAATTTCCGTTCCAGCTCCGCCTGAAATTCTTCCATTACGGGCTTTACCGTGCTTTCGGGTAAATCTGCAATTTTAATGTACATAAGTCCGTCTACCGAATTATTGAATAAAGGATCTACGTTAAAAGCGACCACCTTCGCATTTTGTTTTATGTACTTTTTAATCAATACGGGTAAACGCAGACTTCCGGGTTCTACTTCATCTATCAACCGGTCGAATTTGTTTAAATCGGCCTTTGTTTCGTCAAAAACAAATTCTTTGTCGGCATCGTTCAGCTTCACCTTAAATTCCTTTTTAGGTCTAATATATTGGGCAACATAGGGGTCCCAATAATTGGATTTCATAAACTCGATCATCAGGGACTTGGAGAAATTAGAGAATTGGTTACTGATACTTACGCCACCAATAAGGAATTTGTGCTCGGGATGTCTAAGCGTGGTATGTACGATTCCTTTCCATAAAAGAAACAACGGCATCGGCTTCTGTTGGTATTCTTTAACGATATAAGCGCGACCCATTTCTATAGACTGCCGCATCATATCATACAGCTCCGGTTCTACCCGAAACAAGTCTTGCAAATAAAACCCATTGATACCGTATTTGGGAAATATCTCCGAACCCATACCCATTCGGTATGCACCTACGATGCACTGTTCCTCATTGTCCCACAGGAAGAGATGATGGTAGTAGGTATCAAAGATATCCAAATCTATTGCTTTGTTGGTACCTTCCCCTATAGCCCTAAAGGTTACCTCTCGCTGCCTCCCTATTTCTTTTAGGATAAAAGGCATATCATGCTCCTTGGCAAGGAACACCTCGTAATTTTTACTTTGTAATAAGCGACAATCCTTTTCCCTTAGTTTTTCTATTTCACCTTGCATCACCTCTTTACGCATGGCATCTGCAATCTTTTTGGGTGGTTTTGGTATTTTAAGTGTTGAAGGCAATTGATCGATCAGCCGTTCTTTTTGGAAGGCATTCGATAGTATATATGTTTTTCTTCGCAATAGATCCGTAAAATCCTCTAAATTTTCTTGTTCATTTTGTGTCTGTACAGAAATGGGTTGGCCAATACGCACTTTCAATGGTCGATTGCGTTGCGAAAGTACCTGAGAAGGAATCAAAGCGGTTCTAAAAACAGGGTTCCATTTAGATAATCTGTAAAATAATTTACTGTTTTTCCCATGAAAATATATGGGAACTACGGGCACTTGTGCCTTTTTAATTAGTTTTAGTGCCGCTTCTTCCCACGGTTTATCAACAATTAATTTACCATCTTTTTGGGTAGAGACTTCCCCAGCTGGGAAAATCCCTAGGGGATGCCCATCTTTAATATGATGTAATGCTTTTTTAAACCCGGCGATACTGCTTCTAGCTCCTTTGTGGTCTTCAAAAGGATTTACCGGAAGTACGTAGGGTGCTAAAGGTGCCATACGCTCTAAAAGAAAATTGGCCATAATTTTATAATCCTTGCGCAATGGCAATAACAAACGCATTAATAAAATGCCATCAATAGCACCAAGCGGGTGATTAGAGATGGTTATATAGGAACCTTCTTTTGGCAATCGCTTAAAATCTTCTTCAGGTATTTCGAAGTCTATCTCATAATGTTCCAAAATTGCTTGGGCATACGCCTCACAGTCTAAATGGGCTATGGTATCGTAAAATGAATTTATAGCAGAAATTCGCGTTACTTTCATGAGCACCCAAGAAATGAACGTACCTAGATGACCATACTGAGATACATTAATAGCTTTCGCCACTTCTTTTGCGGTTACCAAACCCATATAAAGAGATAATTAAGAACGGGTAAAGATAGTAAAAAGCAGGAGGGAGAGATTTATTTACGTTACAATTCTTAGCTAGGATACCTTATTTTACAACCAGCTGTACCGTCTCTTTACCACGTTGTTCCAATAGAATTTCGTGTCCGTTTTGTAATGATGCTAACGCCTTTGCATTAAAATGCCGGATGGTATAAAGCGATACGTTTTCATGATGAACGACCTTATATTTGCTCTTAAGTTCGTTTAATAAAGCGGTTAAACCGCCAAACTTATTATCAACGCATACGGAAAAACTAATGGCAGAATTCTGTATAAGGTCTACTTTCATTTTGTGTTCGTGAAATAATTTGAATAATTGACTGATACTATCTTCCACAATAAACGAAAAATCCAGAGAGGACAATTTCATTAGTACCTGATTCTTTTTTACGATAAAACAGGGAACGTTGGGTTCTATTCCAACCCCTTTTCCAACGGTGGTACCCTTGTCTTTAGGATTTATAAAGGACTTTACATGCAAGGGTATTTCCTTTTTTTGGAGCGGTTGCAATGTTTTAGGGTGGATAACAGATGCTCCGTAGAAAGCAAGTTCTATTGCTTCACGATAGGAGATGTTGTTTAATAACTGCGTTTCTTTAAAATGTCTTGGGTCTGCATTCAAGACACCAGGAACATCTTTCCATATCGTTACAGAATCAGCATTTAGGCAGTAGGCCAATATAGCCGCAGAATAATCAGAACCCTCTCTTCCTAGAGTAGTGGTAAAGTTGTTGTTGTCACTGCCTAAAAATCCTTGAGTAATATTTAAAATACTTTTGTCAATAGTAGTAATTTGCTCTTGTGTTTTTTCCCAATTAATAGTGGCATCTCTGTAATTTGTATCTGTTTTTATATAGTTTCTAACGTCCAACCAATTGTTTTTTAACCCAATTTCTTGAAGGTAGGCGCTTACAATCGTTGTAGCAATAAGTTCTCCATAACCTACTACTTGATCATATACGAAATTATAGTTGGGGGATTTGTTCCATGCGAGGAATCCGTTGACCTCATCTATCAGCGCTTTAACATCTTTATAAATTCTGTGTTGTGGATGAGGAAATAAGTCCTTCATAACGGCAGTGTGATAGTCAACCGTATCTGTAATCTTTCCAGCGATAGCACTCTTGTCCTCAAAATAGGCGTTCACTATGGCTTCCATTGCGTTCGTTGTCTTCCCCATTGCGGAAATAACCAAAAGCGTATTGTTATGTCCGGTTTGCTTAAGGACTTCAACCACATTTTTAATACTATCTGCATCTTTTATTGATGCGCCTCCAAACTTAAAAACCCTCATAAAACTATCATTAAGTGTTCCAGAATAACCAGAAGTCTATTTACTTATATTTTATTTAGATAGGTACGCATGCCCTCTTCGTCCAATTGTACCACATCCCAGTCTCTCATTACGTTTGCACCTTTACTTTCGTAAAATTTTATAGCAGTTTCATTCCAATCCAGGACCTCCCAACTAATACGTTTTACACCTAAATCATGGCCGTACTGTACTACCTTGTTCAAAAGCGCCGTGCCTAAGCCACTTCCTCTCATGTGTTTGGTTACAATTAAATCTTCTAAATGAAGCACCGTGCCTTTCCATGTAGAATATCTGGGATATACCAAAGCAGAACCAACAATAATACCTTGCTTTTCTGCCACAAAGCAATGAAACTTTTTTACAGCACCAAAACCATCGGAAATTAAATCCTCTACTGTAATTTCTACGGCATCGTCTTCCTTTTCGAACACGGCCAGTTCTAGTGTTAATCCTAGTACTTGGGACATATCTGCTTCGACTGCTTCTCGTATTGTATACTCCATAATGTTACAAATAAAACACAAAGTTATAAATTTAAGAAATGTAAAAAGGCGAAAACGATGTAGTTTCACAAAATAGCCGATATTTGTGGTCTAAACACAACCTTTCTTTCATGACGAAAAAAAATCAGACCCTTGGAGAGTTTATCATTGAAAATCAATCTTCTTTTAAATATTCTTCAGGCGAACTCTCTAAACTGATCAATGCCATACGCTTGGCCGCCAAGGTGGTGAACCATGAAGTAAATAAAGCGGGTCTGGTTGATATCTTAGGTGACGCCGGAGACACGAATATACAAGGTGAGGAACAAAAGAAATTAGACGTTTTTGCCAATGAAAAATTCATATCCACATTAAAAAATCGAGAAATTGTTTGTGGAATCGCCTCTGAGGAAGAGGATAGTTTCATTACGATCAATAGTAACGACAACAATCATCAGAACAAATACGTAGTGCTCATTGATCCTTTAGATGGGTCTTCCAATGTGGATGTAAACGTATCGGTAGGTACTATTTTTTCAATATACCGTAGAGTTACACCTACAGGTACTCCCGTGACTTTAGAAGACTTTCTTCAACCAGGCAATCAACAAGTGGCTGCTGGTTATGTGGTTTATGGAACATCTACCATGTTAGTTTATACAACAGGAGATGGTGTTAATGGGTTTACTTTAAATCCAGCACTTGGTACTTTTTACCTATCCCACCCCAATATGCAGTTTCCGGAAACGGGAAAAATATATTCTGTCAATGAAGGTAATTATGTACATTTTTTACAAGGCGTCAAAGACTATATTAAATATTGTCAGCAGGAGGAAGGGGATAGGCCGTATACTTCAAGGTATATTGGGTCCTTGGTATCTGATTTTCATAGAAATATGATAAAAGGAGGTATTTATATGTATCCTAAAAGTAGTATTACAGAAAACGGAAAACTGCGTTTACTGTATGAATGTAACCCTATGGCATTTATTGCAGAACAGGCCAACGGTCTGGCAGTAGGGGGTAGAAGTCGAATAATGGATATTCAACCTACAGAACTACACCAACGCGTGCCCTTCTTTTGTGGTAGTCGAAGGATGGTAGAAAAATTACAGGAATTCCTAGATAAGTACCATTAAAAAAAAGGGGAGGCAATTGCCTCCCCTTTTTTTTAAAAGATTTAATTTTTAATGCTTTAACAGATATAGATAATCGTCAAAATCTATCTTGCCACTAAAGATAGCTATAGAACGTTCAATAACTTTATTAGCATTATCACCGGAAAAACCTAGTCCGATAGCATACTTCTTAAGTAAGGTCATTTCTTCATTGTCTATGATATGATCGGCGAAAATAATTCTGAATAAATCGTATAAACGTTCCAGTCTCTTTTCTGAATCCACTGGAGGGTCAATTGGAAATTTATTCTCAGGCTTCATCACCTCTTTGTATTCTTTTTCTGATATTTCCAACTTTCTAGCAAAGCTATCCAGCATTGTCTTCTCTTCACTGCTTATCTCTCCATCAGATGCAGCCAACGTTGCCAAAGCGGCAAAATGAGCTACATTTTTCCTGTGTTCCGGATTTCCGTATAAATCTATAAATGACATAATTCCTGTTTTAAATTGAACAAATATAATTTTTTTAAGATTCATAGTTTACATCATAGGGAACTTTGTTTTCCCTTCAAATTCGTAATTTCACAGTGCTATGAAATGAGCCATAACAATTCTTGCAGCGAACCGGGATTTTTAATAGTGAATTACATCTGACCTTTGCAAAGCAATAAAATCTGAACAGATGAAAAAACCACTTTTAGAATTTACGGACAAGGGTATTTATTGTGATTTAGCCAAAGTATATCTGGACCCTTGGAAACCTGTTGATAAGGCCATCATTTCCCACGGACATGCAGACCATAGCCGCTGGGGTCATAAACAGTACATCACACATCACAGAAATATTCCTATCATTAAGCATCGTCTGGGAGATATTAAGGTCACAGGGGTGGAATGGGGAGAGGTGTTGCATATTAACAATGTCAAGTTCAGTCTTCATCCCGCAGGTCATATTGTAGGCTCTTCTCAAATACGAGTGGAACATAAGGGAGAGGTGTGGGTCTTTACTGGCGATTATAAAACGGAAAATGATGGCATCTCTACACCTTATGAATCCGTTAAATGCCATACGTTTATTACGGAATGTACCTTTGGACTGCCAGCCTTTTCGTGGATACCTCAGCAAGAGGTTTTGAACAATATTAACCAATGGTGGGCCCAAAACAAGGCTAATGGGCAAACATCGGTACTATTTGGCTATAGCTTAGGAAAAGCACAACGTTTATTAAAATATCTGGATACGGATATTGGAAAGATTTATACCCATGGCGCTATAGAAAATATGACAGCTGTATTAAGACCTCTGGTCAATTTTCCCAAGACTAACTTGATAACTCGAGACACTAAGAAATCCGAACTGTTAGGCAATATTGTTTTAGCACCACCGAGTGCCCATGGCTCTACATGGATTCGAAAGATGGTTCCTTATGTAACTTCCTCGGCTAGTGGATGGATGGCTTTTAGAGGAGCCAGACGAAGGCGCGCCGTGGACAAGGGTTTTGTGTTGAGCGATCATTGCGATTGGGAAGGATTGCTCAAAAGTATTGAAGCCACGGGAGCGGATAAAATAATCTGTACCCATGGCTATACCGATATTTTTTCGCGATATCTACGTGAACAAGGATATGATGCGAGAACGGAAAGCACACAATATGGGGAAGAAGAAAATGAAACGATTCATCAAGAAAGCTTAACTACTAATTAAACAGATTGCTTCACTACGTTCGCAATGACATAAAATGAAGAATTTTGCACTTTTAATAAAAACGCTTGACAGCACCAATAAGACCACCTTAAAGGTAGCGGCCTTAACAGCTTATTTCAATAAAGCTGGTGCAACTGATAAGGTGTGGACCATTGCTATTCTTTCCCACCGTAGACCTCCAAGACCCGTCAACACCACTTTGCTTAGAGAATGGGCATCGGAACTAGCGAATATACCCCTATGGCTTTTTGAGGAAAGCTACCATATTGTAGGTGATTTGGCAGAAACGATTGCTCTTGTAGTTCCGACCACTGCCTCTACCACCACAAAAACATTGACGCAATTCTTGGAAGAAATGATTGCCTTGAAAAAGAAATCGGATGAAGATAAAAAGGCCTATTTGCTGGAGCAATGGAAAATCTTGGACTATTATGAACGTTTTGTTTTTACCAAGCTCATAACGGGAGGTTTCCGTATAGGGGTAAGTCAGAAATTAATGACCCGTGCATTATCTAAAGCAACAGCTTTAGATGAAGATATACTAGCCTATAAGCTAATGGGCAATTGGGACCCGAGTACGATAACTTTCCAAGAGCTCATTTTAGAAGAAAACGAGAGCGATTATCTTTCCAAACCATATCCCTTTTATTTGGCTTACGCTATAGAAGGAAAAGTACATGAGTTGGGAGCTGTAAAAGATTGGTCCGCCGAACATAAATGGGACGGTATTCGTTCACAGGTAATTCTTAGAAATAATGAAATTTTCGTTTGGAGCCGAGGAGAAGAACTGATTACCGAGAAGTATCCCGAATTTGAATCGTTCATTGGTAAAATCCCAAATGGAACTGTACTGGACGGAGAAATACTCCCTTACCCAAACAATGAAATTGGAAGCTTCAACGATTTGCAAAAACGCATAGGCCGTAAAACAGTTTCCAAAGCCCTGTTGTCCAAAGTTCCGGTAATCCTTAAAGCCTATGACCTCTTGGAATGGAACGGAAAAAATATACGAGATCTTTCGTTCGTAGAACGAAGAAAACTATTAGAACAACTTCATAGTTCCATTGAATCGTTGAAGCAAAATTCAGAGGAAAACATACCTTTTCAGCTTTCAGAGACCATACATTTTAATTCTTGGGATGATGTAATCGAAGAAAGAAATCGTTCAAGAGAAATGCGCAGTGAAGGGCTGATGCTGAAAAACAAAAATTCACCTTATTTGGTAGGTCGAAAAAAAGGGGATTGGTGGAAATGGAAGGTAGACCCGCTAACTATCGACGCCGTACTCACATATGCCATGCGTGGCCATGGGAGGCGGAGTAATCTATTTACGGACTATACCTTTGCCTTGTGGCAGGAAAATGATCAAGGAGAAAAAGAGTTGGTCACTTTTGCAAAGGCATATTCCGGACTTACAGATGCCGAGTTAAAGAAAGTTGATGCCTGGATAAAGAAAAACACCTTAGAGCGCTTTGGTCCTGTTCGTAGTGTTACGCCCCACCATGTTTTTGAGATTGCTTTTGAAGGTATTGCATTATCCAAAAGACATAAAAGCGGAATCGCTACGCGATTCCCAAGAATTTTACGCTGGAGACAAGATAAAACGATACATGAGGCGAATAGTCTGGATGATTTAAAGGCATTAATCCCGAGCCCGAATACGGGAGAAGGGATCTCTTAACAAGTAGGCTCCCAAAAAGGAGACTTAACCAACCCTTAGCAGAGATTAAACGGATTGACAACTAACTCAAATTGACCATTGCCCTTACTATACAAAACGGTAAATTAGTATGCCGCAAAGGAGCTATCCTAATTAATGGTAATTCCCAATAACCGCCATAGTCCTATGCTCGTTGACTGAATAAATTATGAAAGGATATACGTATATATTGACGAATAAAAATAAAAATGTGCTATACATTGGAGCGACTAACGATATTAAAAGGAGAATTAACGAACATAAAAAGCGGCTATACGATAACGCTTTTACAAAAAAGTATAATTGTAATTTGTTGGTGTATTTTGAAGAATATGATGATGTGGCAAGTGCTTTCAAACGAGAAAAGCAATTAAAAGCAGGTAATAGAAAAAAGAAGGAAGCCCTAATTAATTCAATGAATCCCGCCTGGAATGATTTAGCTGTGAATTGGATTGATCAGAATTTTGGACTAAAATCCAGACATAACCTTTAAGAGATTGCTTCGCTATGCTCGCAAAAAAAGAACTCTATAACATAGCAGAAACCTGGTTCCAGACTCAAAACTGGAAACCTTTTAAATTCCAAAAGGATACCTGGAGCGCTTTTTTACAAGGGAAACATGGACTCTTAAATGCCCCAACAGGCAGTGGTAAAACCTATGCGCTTTGGTTTCCGGTGGTGCTCAACTACATCAAAAAAAATCCCGACTATAGAACCAAACATAAAAAAGGGCTAAAGGCAATTTGGATTACACCTTTGCGCGCGCTTTCCAATGAAATACAGCAATCCGCAGAACGGATTACGAAAGATTTGGGAACCCAAATGACAGTGGGTATCCGCACGGGGGA
>CAYGUY010000095.1:0-2390 GCA_964353165.1 uncultured Maribacter sp. | reverse complement strand
GAAACCGAAACGCTTAAAAATTCGGTCTTGATCAAAGCGAAGCTTAATAAGAAAATTACGGTCAAGAGCATTATTCCAAAAGAAATGGAAACTTTTCCTTGGCGTGGGCATTTGGGATTGAAGTTGCTAGAAGATGTGGTGCCGATTATCAATAAAAGTAAAACAACCCTACTCTTTACCAATACGCGGAGCCAATGTGAGATATGGTTTCAAAAAATATTGGAAAAACATCCGGAATATGCAGGGGAGTTCGCCATGCACCACGGCAGTGTGAATAAAGAAACCCGCGTTTGGGTAGAACAAGCCATAGGTAATGAAAGCCTTAAAGCGGTAGTCTGTACCTCTAGTTTGGATTTAGGAGTTGATTTTGCTCCGGTGGAGACTGTTATTCAAATAGGCGGTCCAAAAGGTGTAGCGCGCTTTTTGCAACGGGCCGGCCGCAGCGGTCATAGCCCGGGAAAGGAAAGTGTCATACACTTCCTGCCCACCCATGCCATGGAACTTATCGAGGCATCTGCCATGCAACAAGCCGTAAAGCACGAAGCCGTAGAAGATCGTATTCCCTATTTAAATAGTTTTGATGTGCTACTGCAATACCTCACAACACTGGCAGTTTCAGACGGATTTTATCCGGATGAAATATATAAAGAGATTAGAAGTACCTTTTGCTACCAAGCCATTTCCGACGCCCAATGGCAATGGTTACTGAACTTTTTGGTGATGGGCAGCCAAAGCCTTCAATCCTATGATGAATATAAAAAGGTGGATGTAGAAGAAGACGGAAGGTTTAAAGTCAATAATCGCGGGATTGCCATGCGACATCGGTTTCAGATCGGGACGATCGTTGGCGACGCAAATATCGTTGTGAAATACCAAAAAGGAGGTTATATCGGGACTATTGAGGAGTTCTTTATCTCTAAATTAACGCAAGGTGATGTGTTTACGTTTGCTGGACGAAATCTGGAATTTATACGTGTAAAAGGCATGCAGGCACAGGTTAAAAATTCAACAAAAAGAACGAACAAAGTCCCTAGTTGGATGGGCGGACGACTTAGTTTTTCCGCACAGATGTCAGAATTACTACGGCAAGAATTATATAAAGTATCCTCCCCCAACCCCTCCCAAGGAGGGGAGCTAAGTGAGGAACTGAAATCATTGACGCCGATGTTTAAAAAGCAACGGGAAGAAAGTATAGTCCCCAAACCCAATGAATACCTAATAGAAACGTTTAAAACACGAGACGGTTATCATCATATTTTTTATCCCTTTGAAGGACGAGGGGTGCATGAGGCCATGAGCAGCATGTTAGCCTACAGAATTAGTTTATTAATGCCCATTACCTGTTCTTTGGCTTATAATGATTATGGTTTTGAATTGTTGTCGGACAAACAGATTGATATTCAGGCGGTATTGGACAACAACCTATTGAGCACGGAATATATGTTGTCCGACCTACAGAAAAGCCTCAACTCCAATGAAATGGCCAAACGTAAATTCCGGGATATTGCCGTAATCAGCGGTATGGTATTTACAGGGTATCCCAACAAGGGAATTAAGATGAAACACTTGCAAAGCAGCTCCCAGTTGTTGTTCGATGTTTTTAAGGATTTTGAGGCCGATAATCTATTGTATCAGCAGGCATACACAGAAACTTTTGAGCATCAATTGGAAGAAGGAAGACTGCGGATGGCATTGGAACGTATTGCCGGCCAAGAAATCGTTTGGAAAGTTTGCACCAAGCCCACGCCTTTTTCCTTTCCGATTATTACTGACAGGTTACGTGAAAAACTTTCAAGTGAAAAATTAGCGGATCGCATCAAAAGAATGACGGCTATTTTGATGAAGTAAAAGCCTCCTAGCCCCCGAAGGGATAACGATTCATGTTATCCACTTTTACCAGTTCGTACACGGGCGGACATCTTCCCCTGCAAAGGGAACTGAACTCGGATACCTATTTTTTGGTGTAACGAAACATTCGTGCATGATATAGTATATTTGTTGAAAGAAAAAGACATGATTCTTTCGAAAGTTCAGTTAGATTTTATTAATGAAAGTAGAGAAGACTACAAGAGGGGCAGAACCATAGACCACGAAGTTTTGTTTCAAAGAAATGATTTATGGCTAAGCGAGCAGTCCGACCGAATCAATACTATTTAGTTTATCAATCATTGTAGGAAAAAAACCAACCGAATTGATAACGCTCTTCTATTTAAATCCCTGAAAAGCACACAATATAATATCCATCCAAAAATGACCCATCCCCTCAACATCCTTGACCAAAACTTTCAAATGCACGCGTCTGGTGTTTTGTTTTGGGAAGAACAATCCATGTTGTTGATAAGCGATGTGCATCTGGGAAAAGTTTCCCATTTTAGAAAATTTGGGGCCGC
>CAYGUY010000094.1:0-12892 GCA_964353165.1 uncultured Maribacter sp. | reverse complement strand
GAAATAACGAATATAGATGGTGTAGTCAAATATGCTAATTGTAAAAAGTGTAATAGAAACCATTCTCACGAACACCTCCATTTTAATTGTGAAAAATGTAATACTGTTACATGTATTGAAAATGTTGAACCTCAATTTAACCTACCAAAGGAGTACAAGATAAAAAAAATCAACTTTATGGTATCTGGTATCTGTCCAAGTTGTTCCCGATAAAAACACATGTTTGTATGCCATTTCGTATATCAAACCAATAGCAAAATGGGATATCGCAATACTTTACTATTGAGTAATTCCAGTTCCTCCTTCCTAGTTGTAATACAAAATTACCCATACCGTTTGAACAAACATTATTGGATAATATATAATACTATCCACAATACTATGGTTATTATTGTAACCTAGCAATAGGATTGCAAAGGTGAAAAACAAAAAAAGGGAATGAAGACCTTTTGCTTTGCTTTGTAATATACTTAAGCAGAATTGCGTGAGGCTTAGGGCCAAAATCGAAGTTGAGGTGCAAAACCATAAATATCCTTTCTCCATCGTTTCAAGATCTACATCGGACAGTTTTGAACCGGGAGAGTAAATACCCAGCAATATAAGTGCTATCGAAAAAAAAAAGAATAAAAATTTCATGTAGCAGAAATGGTTTTGATTTAATCAATCTTGTCAGACCAACATTGTAGAGGGAAACACCTAAAACTATGTGCCCCATCCTTACCAACCAGTCAGAAGGATAATCCTTTATAATTAGCTCTATTAATGTACTTGGTAAATCACCGAACTCCAGGTAAAAAAATAGTATGCCCAATGAATTTGTCAATACAAAGACTAATCCACCTATTGCATTGAACCTTTTCAGATTTTTAATCCATTTTCGATTTACAAACTCCATGATGTGGATTGCCATACTAATGTTATCAATATGTTAGTCCTCCTCCTCTATCTTCTTGCATTCCATAAGACTGAAAGACATACCGAGAACCATTAAACAAGCAATTATCCGCAGTTGCATCATTGGTGGGTCAAAACTGTTTTAAAAATGTAATCTTACTTATGAACTGGGTATTGCTCTGAATTGGATCAAAAACATCGGTCTGTGTATCGTTAAAGACTAGGTATATAAACGACAAAGGCATATACTCCCAACTAAAGCGTACATTCCATTGGCCCTGTTCATCAAAACTGTTGTATTGGTAAAATGTGGATAATTGTACCCTAGGGTTTAATGCCAGACGCATGCTAGCTGTATACAAATCAGTATTCAAATCTTCACCAAGTATTCCCAAACTGTTAATGTTATTATGCTCATAGTTCACGTTCATAGCAATATGGGGTGAAGGTGCATATCGAAGTCCGGTGGTAACCGAGTTCCGCGTGCCATTATAAAAATCCCCAAAATCATAGCTGATAGATCCCGAGAATTTTTTTGAACGGTCCGTATTGTAGCGCACTAAATATCTGGTATAGCTGTAATCGTCCAGAGCGATCTGCAGACCAAGGGGTGCAAAATCAAAATTGATGTTCTGCCACGTTGGAGTGAAAGAAGCCTCCAAAAAGCTGTTATCCTTGAACCACATAAAAATTGGAAAAATGTACAAGTTGGCTTGCTGAAAATTTCCGAAATCCTCAAAATCATGATAGTAATTAAAAAAGGCTCCGGGATCCCATCGGCGAATAAATGGTAACCACTTGGGACGCAAAATTGCATATCCACCAGGACTGTGGTACATGACGTCTTTCTGACTTACAAAACCCATATCGGGGGTATATTCTTTACTTACGAAATTGTTCAAATAGCCTAAGTACGATTTGTTCGTGGTATTACCAATGAAAAATTGGCCCGCATATCCTGTGCCACTAGTTCCGCTATCGTTTGATGCAGAAAACAAATATGTGATGGACAGTTCACTTTTGGGCCGGACCAAACCATCAATGGTCACGGTTGTATTATCAGAACTATTCAAATTTAGCTCCGAAAAGGAATCATCCCTTCTATAGGTAAGCATAGCCCCAAAATTATTTTCTTGCCCATAATTTTTTGTGTAACGGGCGACCCCAAAGGTAGCTCCAGGGCTATCATCGGTTTCCCTTTGACGTACCGCCAAAGCTGCGATCGTTCTATTTTCTGTCCTATCCGTGTATCGCCCTCCAATATCCAAGGGTGCCGGGGAAGCGTTGAAACTATTGGAAAGCCCAATGGTACGACTAAAAAAGGGGCGAATAAAAGAACTGTTGCTTCCTGCCCAAATACCGGAATTTTCCAAAAAGAACTGTCGGCGTTCCGGAAAGAAAATGTTGAATCGCTCTAAGTTGTTTACGGCCCTGTCCACATCGGCCTGGGCAAAATCCGTATTGATGGTAAGGTCCAAAACCGCATTGGGATTGATGGCCCATTTTACATCGCCACCAACTTTAGGCTCGCTCAGCTTATCGGCCAAAATATCTCCAGATTTATTTTCATCGTATTGGTATAGGGCATAGGGTTCTACGCGGACATTTGCCGATGGTGGAGGAACATCCAACCCGATCAGCTTGGCCGCATATGTCATACGATTTTCCGAAAAAGATTGGGGTATCGCCGGAAATACCGTCTTTTCATAGTCCCTTCTGGCCAATCGAAAAAACGTAATGCCCCATTCTACCGGAACTCCAGATATTGGCCTATCATAACGTATGGATTTGAAAGGAATGGCGAACTCTGCAAAATAACCCTCATCGGTACGTTGGGTACGTACCCTCCAAAGGGCATTCCAGTCCTCATCTCGATTATTATCATTAAAGTTTTGAACATCCTGTTGATTTCCATATGGGGTTGTTTGAAAGGAAACGGCATACTGTTTTGTGTTTTGGGCATCGATTTGTATTCCAAAGACATCATTTTCCTGCCCATTGAAATCCCTACTTAAATCTTGCATCCGAACCCCCTTTTTCCCGAGAGAATCCTTGGCAAATACACCAAAGTATACATTTTTATCATCATATAGAATGCGTACTTCCGTAAGGTTTTTTATGGCACCACCCTGCACGGGTTCAACACGAAAGAAGTCGGTAACAGGTTCTGCCATTCCCCAATCGGCCTCGTCGAGTCGGCCATCGACCGTTATACTACCTTTTGCCCTATTGGCCGTAATCGATACCGGGGTTTCGGGCGGGGGAAAATTACCAGTCTCGTTTTCTTGGCCAATGGTAATTTCTAGCGTCAGTAGCGTGAATAAAAAAATAAAGTTATAGATGCGATTATTATTCTTCATATCAAAAATTGTTATCAACCTCTGCAGCTTTCAGCATCATGTAATGAAGATCCGTGTTTTTTACAAAGGGTTTTAAGAGCTCACTGCCAGGACCGTACATGGCCAGTTCCACATAATCCGCAGAGTGTTGCATACTGATCCAACCAACCGAGTTATGTTCCTTTTGAATTTGGGCCAGGGCATTAAATGGGAGACTCTTGGGGTTGTATAATCCTGCCTCCGACTCCAATTTGGCATAATAGGAAAGCAACATTTTGGCTTCATCGTCTTTTAAAGCAATACCATTGGCATATTTGATCCTTTCCTTGACAGTATTAACGGAAGATTCCTTACCCAATCCGTTCAGTATCCAATTATTGGTATGCTTATAGTGCTGAATGGAATCGAAGTTTAGATTCGCCTCACTCCCATATATAATTCCAGGGTTGGCATTGCCATGATCTGTGGTAATTATAACCAAGGTTTCCCCATCCTGTTCCGCAAATTCCATGGCCGTTTTGACGGCTTCGTCAAAAGCTATCTGATCATACAATAATCCGGCAATGTCATTGGCATGGGCTGCCCAATCTACCTTGCCGGCCTCAACCTGAAGCACAAATCCTTCCGTATCATTATTAAGACATCCTATGGCCTTTTTAGTCATCTCGGCCAGACTGGGAATAGCATCAAACAATTCCTTATTGTTCTCCCTATCCTTTGTGTAAGGAAGTCCATCATCCGTATATACCCCTAAAATAGGCTTGCTATCTAGGGCCGTAATCATTTGTTTCAGGTTCTTGACGACTTGATAACCTTTTGATTCAAAAGCGGCATATATATCCTTACCATCCTTTCTCCTGTTCTTGTCAAAATACTCATTACCACCTCCCATCATTACATCAAAGCCCTGTTCCAAGTACTTTTCGGCAATCGATTCCTGATCGTTTCTGGACTTTTGATTGATGCAAAACCCTGCCGGAGTGGCATGTGTAATGGGTACTGTAGTAACACAGCCTACTTTTTTCCCAGTTTCCTTAAATTTCTGCCAGATAGGTTTATACTCCTCTCCGTTTGCACCAATATTTAATCTTCCGTTGGGTACCCGGTTACCACCGCCCCAGGAAGAACTAGCTGCGGCGGAATCTGTAACTATAGAACTTGCGGAGGCAGTATCCATTAATGCTCGGGTGATTTTGTTGTTCCTATATAACTGTAGCCAAGTACTTCCAGTACCATTTTTTCTATTGAGGTATAAATCGGCCATATTAAGGGTACCGGTACTCATGCCATCGCTTACTAAAAATATGATGTTCCTTGCCTTTCTGTTTTTAAATGCTTCCGCTGTTTCCACTGCATTTAATGGCTCAAAAGGAGCTAAAAGCGATGTACCCAACATACCCAAAGAGGTATTCCTAAAAAATCTTCTTCTATTCATTTTTGATTGATTATTTATAAATTAATTTAAATGAAACCCACTACTTTCCGTGAGGATATAGTTAAAATGCATTACGTCATCTTTGTTCAATTTTAATTTTCCGGTAATGGTTACTACATCATCCGTTTTAAAATTATGTTTTGATTTAAACTGTATTTCAACGGCCGTTTCAGGTCCGCCCATACCACAAAAAAAACAGGAGGCCATGGGGTTCTTCGAAAGAATAAAGAGTTTCCCATTTGGGTCGATGTCCAAAAAGTACCCGGTTAAGGAAACTTCCTTGCCCTGCAGCGACAGTATGCCCTTACTAAATTCCGGATATAGAAAATTGGAATCGAAAGAGGGGAAATATTTCTCTGTATAGGTTATTTGAGCCAAATCTTCCCAAGTAAGATTTACTTGACCTAAAGCGATAACCGAAAAAAGCATAAATACAGAAACGATAATATTATTTTTCATGACTTAATATTTTAGAAATGTTCATTTTAACGATGGGATATATGGCAAGGAAAATTGCGAACAATACCATAGTTATGACCAACAAACCAGTGTGTAAAAACTCTTGATAACCAAACTCAAGTGGCATTTGCTGTTTGTATTGGTCCGTAATCATTTGAAAAATGAAATAGATACCCAAATTGGATAGCAAAGACCCAATAATGAAAGAGATTGCCGCAATCAATAGGCCTTCATATGCGACCATTTTTATCAATTGAAAATTGGATGCACCGTATGTGCGCATCAAGGCCAAATCAAAGGCGCGGTCACGCACCATGCGGTACAGGCTAACAAAAATGGTGATACAGGAAATGGCCAAAATGGCATAGGCTATGCCTGTAATGGTTTTGATTCCAACCCCTGTAAATTGGTACAATCGGTCCAATTCAAATTTTGGAAGGGCGGCCTGCATATTGGTGTTTTCATTTATGTTCCTAGGGAGGTTTAAGAGTGCCATTGGGTTTCTGAAGGACACTAACATCGATGTAATTTCTTGATGTTCCTCTTCCGATAGGTTATCCTCATCATGATGACCTTCTACTGAATCATGGTCTGGATTATCATGTTCATCCTGATGACCGACTTCATTTTCATTTTCTTCGTGATGGTGCACATCCCAAATCGTCTCCAGTGGTGTTACCAACAATCTATCAATTACTTTGCCAGTTGGTCTGTAAATACCCACTACGGTCAACAGATTATCATGTTCATGGCTCCCTGCCTCTGCCAATCCGTGTGAACTTTGAAAGGTATCGCCAATTTTCAGATTTGTCCTTTCTGCCAAGGTTGCACCAAGGACCACTTCCATAGACTTTTCCATGTTTTTCCCCTCATCCATTGCCGCGCCATATAAGGAGGCGAAATCCATTGTGGTGCCTATGATTCTATATCCTTTATAGTTGTCTCCGTAGGAAATGGGTACGGCTTTCTCCACCATCGGATTCTTAGTTAGGGTTTTAGCCTCTGCATAAGAAATATTGCCCGTGGGGTTGTCAATATGAAGTACCGATGCAAGCACTAGCTGTAGCGGGCTGCCTTTAGCGCCAACGACCATATCAATGTTGCCCAAATTATTATCCAATTGATTTTTGAGCGACCTTTCCAGTTTTTGTATGCCCAACAATAAGGCGATACTGACCGAAAGCATTAATACCCCCAAAAATGTATATAGCGGCTTGTACCTAAAGTTCTTTATGCTGATTTTGCCAATATTCATAATGCCAATTGATTTTGGAACATGGATTTGATTCTGTTGTCGTGGGTGATGACTATTAAATTTGCATTGTGGGTCTTTGCTTGTTGAATGAGCAAGTTTATGACCTTACTGCAATTTTCATCATCCAAACTTGAGGTGGGTTCATCCGCCAGAATTACTTTAGGTCTATGTACCAAAGCCATGGCAATTCCCAATCGCTGCAATTGTCCTTCGCTCAACTCTTGAACCTTTTTGTTTTTGCAATCTGTAATATCCAGTTGTTGCAACACCTCGGTTATGGTTTCTTGACAAAGAGTTTGCTTTGCAAAAAATAACCGGGCCTCTAAGTTTTCTATAACATTAAGTGATTGAATTGCATGGTTTTTTTGAAAAACGAGTCCAATGTTCTTACCCCTAAAATTATCAGCTTCCCTAGTTGAGAGTTTACCAAGATTAACCCCACAGATTTTCACTTCTCCTTCCTTGGCAGAAAGTAAACCCGCCAACAAGTGCAAAAATGTAGTTTTGCCAATTCCGGATTTGCCAAGTACAAGAAGGTGCTCACTTTCAGATAAATTGACATCGGGAAAGTTGAAGACCTTTTCATGATCTTCATACTGAAATGTCAAATTGTTAGTTCTGATCATGGCTGTCCACTAATTATATTCAGGTATTGGCCATCGGTCAATTAATTCCAACAAACCATTTTTCCATAATTCTATCTCATAATCAGTAAGTAGGCATTTATGTAATTGCCCCAAAAATTTTTCCTTTTCCAAATACTGCCCAATAAAAACCAGTTCTATTTTACGGTCACCGAATAAAGGATCCCAACTACTTTCTATCTCATGTTGGTTGTCCAAAAAAGATGCATAGCCTATTCTTTCCCCAAAAGGCATGGAAGCCCACCAAACGCCTGCTGGGTCAATTTTGGTAGAACCACCTGCTGTGCTCCATATTAAGGCATGGCCAGACCTTGAGGCTAACCAGAACAAGCCCTTGCTTCTAATTATATTGCCAGGAAATTCATTTTGAACAAAATCAAGAAAACGTTCTGGATGAAAGGGTTTTTTGGTTCTAAAAACAAAAGAGCCAATACCATATTCCTCAGTTTCTGGAATGTGGTCATTTTCCAGTTCCCTTATCCAACCTGCAGAAGCTTCAGCCTTTTCAAAATCGAATAAACCTGTGTTGACGACTTTACTTAAATCGACCTTTGAATGATTTGTTTGGAAAATTCTTGCTTCAGGATTAAGTTTATGTAAAATAGTATACAGGTTTTTCAAATCTGGTTCTGAAACCAAATCGGTTTTATTCAATAGGATAACGTTTGCGAACTCTACCTGATCGGTTAGCAGATTAACTATGGTTCGGTCGTCACCCTCAATATCTGTTAGATCTCTATCTATTAAATACTGCGAACTGGAAAAGTCCTTTAGGAAATTAAAGGCATCCACAACCGTAACCATGGTGTCTACGTAGCTAAAACGGCTCAAATCAATTTGTCCGTCCTCACTTTCAAAAGTAAAGGTCTGTGCCACGGGAATAGGCTCCGAAATTCCCGTGCTTTCTATTATTAAATAGTCAAATTTTTGGGCTTTTGCCAATTTTTCAACCTCGACCATAAGATCTTCCCTAAGGGTACAACAAATGCAACCGTTGGACATCTCCACTAATTTTTCTTCGGTACGGGAAAGCGTGTTTTCACGTTCTACCAACTGGGCATCAATGTTGACCTCGCTCATATCATTTACTATTACAGCCACCTTCATGCCTTGTTTGTTGTGCAAAATATGGTTGAGCAAGGTGGTTTTTCCTGCTCCTAAAAATCCGCTTAATACGGTTACAGGTAATTTTTTCATTTTGTTTATCGTTTAGTGCTAATTTTTATGGGATTTATAGTCATGAAGAAAACTATATACTCTAAAGTTTTTTATACTGATTAACCTTGGTTTAGAATCCCTTGCCTCTTGGTATTTTTAAAGCCCAAAATCCCAAAACCAAATAGACTTAAAGAAATCAGCAGTAATGCGGTTATGGTTACATATGGTTTATAGTTTTTAATTCCATACTCGAACTTGGGCAAATTTGGATAATCAGCTTTGCCAAAATTTCGATTATTGTATAAGAAAGGCATAAAATGCTCCCGCCAATTATCAGCAAATGCAACCACCTGTTTTCTATAACTGTCATAATCTTCGGTGGAAGTTCCCGCCATTCGGTTCAGCGATTCTTGGGCGATGATCGCTGGCGAAATCCATTTGAAACGGCGTATCCAGTCTTGCTGTTTTTGCAATTGTTCATCGTAGGCATTGACCACCGGTGCCAACTCTTCCTTAATCAACTTTTGGGATGCCATGTAAGAATGCCAGAATGAGCGCGCCTGTGTGGTGTCATTGACCGCATATTCAGGATGGTCACGCAAGTAATTGTCCAATATCTCATCGGCTTTTTCGGTGGCTTCCGCCTTTAAGTTACGCATGTCATTGATCATCAAGGTACGCGATGGCATTGGGTAGAGGGTATTGCCCAATTGATTAAGCACCGAGGGTACCAATAGTACAAACACCACCCAAAGCCCTAACAATGCCACGGCGTTCTTGGCAGAAGTGCCTACCCAAAGATTCACCAAAAATGACAACGCAAACCAAAAGAGCATGTAAGCCAATGATAGCCCCAACACTTGGAAAAAGGATTCTGCCTGTGCCAAGGGATTCATTCCTACGATAAAAAAAACAATAGTTAACACTCCAATCACCAAAACCGATAGCCAAAAGAAGCGTAGTCCCAGTTTTTGCAACACCCAATTTTGGATGCCGATGGGCTGTGCCGCCAACAATCTGAGCGAACCGCTTTCTTTTTCGGAAGAAAGTACATCGTACGAAAAGGCGATAATCAGTAAAGGCAACAAATAGATGATGACAAAGGCCAGATCAAAACTTCCGAAAAGCAATTGCACCGGACTGGTCATTTCTGTGAAGTTGAGTGCGAAGTCATCGCCCGATACCGTTGGTTTTACAAAATGTGTGAACAGATCGGCCTGTCCGGTGGAAACGAAGGCCATTGGTTGCGGTTCCATGGCCGCGACTCGTGGATAGTAATTGCCGACTGCCATCGGACCGGTCGGTAAGGTCCATGGCGATGCGCTCACTTCCAAACCGCTCTCTATCGAATCCAATAGTTTTAGCATAATCACATCATCTTCCTTTACCTCTGTTCGAGCGGCGGTAATGTCCATTTTCCGTTTTTCCACCTTTTTTGTGCCGTTCAGGGAGGCAAATCCGAAGAGTAGCAATAAGATGGCGATCAAAAGTTGTATCCAACGACTCCGTAATAATAGTTTTAGTTCGTATCTGAAATTATAGGAGAGCATGATCAAATGGTTTTTACGTTAAACAAAAGGAGCCCAAAAGAGGCGAACAGCCAGATACCCAAAATGCCAAAGTTGGAAGCGTTTCTCGATAGTACTAATTCCAATTCCGGAGGGTCATATTCGAAAGTTGGTAGGTCTTTCCATACATCGGCATCCGCTTGATAACTCCAATCCCCAAATTGGGAGTTCTGGGCAAAATTGTCGTTGAGAAATTTTTGGGTTGCAATACGATATTCCTCGGCCGCGTCGGCGAAATCCCAATGTGTTGCGTAGTCGGTATGGGCGACGGCCATACTCAAAAAACGGGTCGGCAAATAGGGCGAGATTGCCGCCAAACTGCTATAAACTTTGGACTGATTATGGAATTGTTCCTTCAGATAATTGTAGTGTTTGAAATAGACCTCGGCTTCATGTTCTTCCCCCTTTTGCATGCGATAACCATCAAAGTTGAAGGGCAGTTGATGAACGCTGTCCACCCCATATTCCTTTAAAACCTGTTCTTCCAATAATTTCGCTTCCTTGCTCCAAGGGTTATGACCGTCCAGACCCTGTTTTTTATCTTTGAGCACATTGGCCGCAAATTCCTGTCGGGTGGGATAGGGATGTTTGGATTCCGCAATATTACTGGCCGCCTTAGGTGCTGCCAGACAGGCGATTATCCAAACGCACAAAGAAACCACCAACGAAATCGCGGATTTTTTGGTTCTCGCAGAGATGAGCAGTACGATGTTAATGAATATGATGTAGTATCCGGTATATACCAAAAACATCATGAGTAAAGAACTCCAACTGAACACCCCAAAATTGTCAAGATTTCCTAGGAGAAGACCAGCAAGAAGAAACAATACAGCCGTAATTACGAATATGGGCAGAAATAGGGCGGCCCATTTTCCCAATAACCATTTCCAATTGGATATACCCTGGCTTTTCAATAGGGTCAAAGTACCCATTTCACGCTCTTTGGTAAAACCATTATACCCTAAAAGGATGATGAGCAGGGGAATGATAAATAACAAAATAAAATCGGGGGTCAAATCCCCAAAACGGGCCAACCCCGTTTGATCCGCCGCAGCACTGAACTGTGCTTCGTTGCGCTTATGCGCCTCCAAAAAAATAGAGGTGCCCGCGTACTTGTCTACCCCTTGGTCCACCAAGGATAACGGATATTTGTGTTTAAATGCGTAGGTTCCGTAATGCGCGGCCGAATGCGGATTCTTTTCTCCCTGATTATCCCAAATGTCGCGTTCTGCTGATTTGGCCGTGGCATATTGCACGTTCACATTTTCGTACTGGCGAGTACTGATCCATACCGCCACACCTAACAGTAAGATGACGATGATGAAGGCTACGCGCACGCGACCTTCACGTACTAATTCTTTTGTTTCCTTTAAAAAAGTTTTTGAGATCATACCGCCAATTCTTTATAGTCCATTGTGTCGAGATACGCCCTTTCCAGTTCGGAGAGGGAAATGTCCTCGGCCTTAAATTGCTGTCTCAATTGGCCGTCTTTCATGATGCCGATATGGGTGGCCACTTCTTTGGCACGGAAAAGGTCGTGGGTTGCCATTAAGGTGGCGACCCCTTTTGTTCTGAGCTTCTGTAAGAGATGCCCAAATTCATTACTGGCCTTGGGGTCTAATCCTGAGGTGGGTTCATCCAACAATAATACTTTGGCCTCTTTGGCCAAGGCAATAGCGATGCCCACTTTCTGGCGCATTCCTTTTGAAAACTTTGAAATACGTTTTTCAAATGCTTCGGTCTGTAAGCCCGATTCCTCTAGAAATCCTTGCAGCTCCGTTTTGGAAAAGTTTTTACCTGCAATCCCAGAGAAATAGTCCAAATTTTCCAATGCCGATAAGTTTGGATATAACATCAGGTTTTCAGGTATATAGGCTAGATATCGTTTAGTTTCCTTTGGGTTTTCGGCTACATTTAGTTGATTGATAAAAACATTGCCAGAAGTAGCGGGTATAAATCCTAATAATAAATTTATGGTAGTTGTCTTGCCCGCACCATTGGCTCCAAGTAGGCAATAAATTTCACCTGGGTTCACTTTTAGATTCAATTTGTGAAGTGCCGTAAGGTCTCCATATCTTTTGGTTAGATTGTCAGTAATTATCATTTCTTATTTTTTTGTTTTATTGTTTATTTAAAACACCATCTTACATGGTATAACATATGGATTGCTTATTGGGAAAGTCTAGAGAAATCATGCAAATGACCAATTGTAATTAATCACTCACCTATCCTTGCAAATAGATATCCTTCATGGAACATCACGATAGTTTCAATTCAAAGAATACTTCAAGTGCTCATTGATTTATTTGAAATACGTTCAAGTTGGGGAACTGCTTGAATCCTTGAAAAGAGCTTTAATAAAATTGTATTAGACTTACTCAATAAAGGAATTCTAAATTGGGAACGGGATAAATTTTACTTATTAGAAAATTAAAGCTGAAGTATTGTTTTAATGGGGCAAATTCCACTCAAGGTAGATTCAGCTCAATCTTTAACGATAAAATAAATAGTAAATAAGCCTAGTTATCCCAACGAAGAGAATGGGGGTGGCCTATTATAGTTTTTCGAGAAATACTGTATCGCAACTCTGGTTGCATTGTACTTTGGAAGTATTTTTTTCTGACGGAGCTCGAATAAATTATTTAATGGAACCTCTACTGGTGCAGGGCCCATGTCCAAAGCCAAAGATTTAGTGGTGTGAACGATTATATCACAAAGCTCACAGCTTGACTTATCATTTTCAGAAAATGCATGGGTTGCTGCGTGAAGATTCCCTACCCTAAACAGGAGAAAACCTGCTAAGAAAAATAAGGCGATATGACTTTTCACTTTTAAACCAAACATGTTTTAAAAGTAATAAAAATATTCAATTATTAATACACGAATGCAAATGGTAATGTTTAAAAAAATATGAGTTCACATTGAGTGTAAAAAAATAGTTTTACGAAAAATATTTTGTAAACCTTTGATAATCAAAATTAGGGTGGCAGGTTTCTAATCCCTATTTTTTACTATTCTTAAATAATATTATGATACTATAAATATTATTAGGAGAATTTATAGAAGTTCAATATTTTTATAATGTAAACCGTATACGCTACCGTATACGGTTTACATTAAAACAAAAAAATAAATTTCAT
>CAYGUY010000093.1:0-12925 GCA_964353165.1 uncultured Maribacter sp. | reverse complement strand
ACAGCAGCAATGCCTTGGTACAGGCTGGTACCGTCCATATTTACCGTTGCGCCTACAGGCAGCACAAAACTGGATACTTCTTTGTCTACGCCAATATGTTCTTCTACACGTTCCATAGTTACGGGTAAGGTTGCCGCACTAGAGCTGGTCGAAAACGCCAATAACTGCGCCGGACTCAGTTCCTTAAGAAACCAAAACGGACTCTTTTTGGCAAAAACGGAAATCAATATGCAATAAAAAACGATCATTAAAAACAGACCTAAAACCACTACACCGGCATATTTGAGCAAAGCCAACAAGATTTCCGGATCACTGGACGAAACGACTACATTGGCCAATAAGGCAAAAACAGCAAAAGGAGCGGTAAGCATTATCAAATCTACCATCTTTAATACTACATCATTAAGTGAGTCAAAGAAGTCTTTTAAGGGTCTAGCACGTTTTTCGCCAATAAGCAACATTGAAATTCCTATAAAAATGGTAAAGAAAATGACTTGGAGCATTAATTGATTGTTACCAAGCGCTGCTACGGCATTGTCGGGCACCATATCTTCCAAAAACTTTAAGGGTCCGCTTTCCTTCTGTCGTGAAGCCTCTTCCAGTTTTGCCGTTACGCCTTTGTCGTTCGCATAGGTAGATGTCAGTTTTTCAATAGTTTCCTCCGAAATACCGGTACCAGGCTCAATAACGTTTACTAAAACCAAGCCTAAAACGATAGCAACGGTTGTGGTTCCAATATAAATTCCGATAGTTCGTAATCCTATATTCCTGAATTTTGAGATGTCCTTTAAATCAGAAATACCTTTAATCAATGAGGCCAAAATTAGCGGGACTGCAATAAGTTTAAGTAGTTTAATGAAAATGGTACCCAAGGGAGCCACCCAATTGGTGACAAATTCCTTTCCCCATTCCAAATAGGTCATACCGAAACCAAAAAGAAGTCCCAGTACCATACCGATCATTATTTGCCAATGCAATTCAAGCTTTTTCATAAAAGAAAGTTAGTTTAGGCAAACAAGATACTATTTTGAACGGAAGGATGAAAGGTTAAAAGTGGGCATTCTAGAATTTAATAGCTAAGGTTGGGTAAAACTAAAAGTCAGTACTAATCCTTGTACTGACTTTTTTATATCTAATAGAAAGAAATACTTCTAAATTACTCGCTCTTTATGGTTCTGTTCATCAGCATATAATCTGCTAAAACCAGGGCTGTCATTGCCTCCACTATAGGAACAGCTCTTGGAACCACGCAGGGGTCATGGCGCCCTTTGCCCTGTGCTTGTACTTTGTTCCCTTCCTTGTCAATGGTTTCGTAACCTTGAATAACGGTAGCTACAGGTTTAAAAGCGACATTAAAATAAATATCCATACCATTGCTTATCCCCCCTTGTATACCCCCACTGTGGTTGGTTTTGGTACTGCCATCGGAGTTAAAGGGGTCGTTGTGTTCACTACCCTTCATTTTTACCCCTTTAAAACCACTACCGTATTCAAAACCTTTTACCGCATTTATGGAGAGCATGGCTTTTCCAAGTTCTGCATGCAATTTATCGAATACCGGTTCGCCCAAACCTACCGGTACATTTTTGGCAACACAGGTAATGACACCGCCAATGGTATCGCCATCTTTTTTAATGGATTTGATATAATCTTCCATTCTTAGGGCCGTTTCCGGATCGGGACACCTTACAGGATTGGATTCCGTTAGGGATAGATCCAATTCCAGATAAGTCTTTTCCAGTTCTAAATTACCTACCTGAGACACAAAGGCATTAATTTCTATCCCTTTTAAAAATTGCTTTGCAATGGCACCGGCTACTACCCTGCTGGCAGTTTCCCGTGCAGAACTTCTACCGCCACCCCTGTAATCGCGAAAACCATATTTTTGATCGTAAACATAATCTGCATGTGACGGTCTGTAGGAATCTTTAATGTGTCCGTAATCCTTGGATTTCTGATTAGTATTGTGAATAGCGAATCCGATTGGGGTTCCTGTAGTTTTTCCTTCGAAAATACCAGAGAAAAATTCCACTTCATCATCTTCCTTTCGTTGGGTTACGATGGCGGACTGTCCCGGTTTTCTTCTGTCCAAATCGTTCTGGATTGCACCCAGATCTAATGTGATGCCAGACGGACAGCCATCTATTACGCCGCCAATGGCTTTACCGTGTGATTCTCCAAACGTACTGACCCTAAAAAGGGTTCCAAAGGTATTTCCTGCCATGTGAATGTTGATATATGTTACAAATGTAAATTTTAAAAGGTTTAAAGAAAAATTAACCTATCGCTTAAACTTAAATTAAACTTAGTCTGTGTTGATAATGTTTATTTAACGTTAAGCTGATTGTTTGATATTCAATTCCATAACCAATCAATATACCATTAGGTCTATTTTTGCACAAAAACAACACTTGAGAAAAAGAAAGCTGGATATATGCGTTATTTCAGATGCCCATTTGGGTACTTACGGCTGCTATGCAGATGAGCTGCTCGCTTATCTTTCCAGTATTGCTCCGGATACGCTCATACTAAATGGGGATATGATAGCTGTTTGGCAATTCAAGACCAATTATTTCCCACCCTCCCATTTAAACGTTATCAAAAAGATAGTTTCTATGGCATCCCAGGGCACAAAGGTGTACTATATCCAGGGGAATCATGATCAGGTTAAAAGCAGCTTTGGGTCTTTGAATTTAGGTTTGATTACTTTTTGCAAAAAACTAGTGCTGGATTTAAATGGTAAGAAAACTTGGTTTTTTCATGGCGATATATTCGACCTTCCTATTTTACCCGTAAAGTGGCTTGCAAAGATGGGAAAACCTGGGTTTGATATCGTATTGAGCATAAATAAAGTGGTGAATTGGTGCTTAAAAAAGAGAAAGAAGGAGAAATTTTCGCTTTCCGATAAAATTAAGCTCGATATCACCGCCGCAGAAGAATATGTAGAAGAGTATGAACGGAAAGTGATCGACTTGGCTATTGATGGTCATTATGACACCGTTGTTTGTGGTCATATCCATCGACCTAAAAAACAGATGATAGAAAGCGATAAGGGCAACCTACTATATCTAAACTCCGGTGACTGGGTGGAGCATATGTCGGCACTGGAATATTCCTTTAAGCGCTGGAAACTGTATCGTTATGAAAACGACAAATTAAGTCCGTTTTTTGTGGATTCGATAATTAAAGAAATGAACATAAATCAATTGGTTCATTCTCTCGCCTCCAAGCAAACGAGTGGTACATAATTTTATTCCAATGATAAGTCAAATACTAAGCCAAAGCATCCTTTAAAATACTTACAGGATGTTTTGCGATTCTTTTGGTGCCATCAAATATTTGATGCCTGCAACTTGTTCCGTTGGCGGCAATTATGGTATCAGGAGACGACTTATTAACGGCTGGGAACAGTTTTAATCCTCCAATTTTCATACTTACCTCGTAATGTTCCTTTTCGTAGCCAAACGAACCTGCCATACCACAACAGCCCGAGGGGATAATGGTTACCTTATAATTTTCAGGAAGGTTAAGCACGTCAAAAGTTACTTTCTGATTGCTCAAGGCCTTTTGGTGGCAGTGGTTATGTATTTTGATGTCTTTGGCGTCCTTAGTAAACAAGGAGGCGTCCAAGTGATCATCCGCTATCTCTTTGGCTAGAAACTCTTCTATTAAAAAAGAATGGTCGGCAATGCGTTGTGCGGTTTCCGAATCTTCGGTAAGCCGTTTGTACTCATCCCGAAACGATAATATAGCGGACGGCTCCAACCCGAGAATAGATAATCCTTTATTGGCAAAGGCTGCTAACGCTATACTGTTCTTGATTGCCAAGGCTTTCGCCTGTTTCAGAAAGCCTTTGGACAGATAGGTTCTTCCACTTTCTGCATAATAAAGTGTTACATCATATCCTAGGCGTACCAACAATTCAATCGCATCTTTTCCCACTTCAATATCCAGATAACGTGTAAATTCGTCAATGTAAAGTACTACCTTTTTTTTATTTTTAGTATGTTGATTATTATAACGTTGTAATTCTTTATCGAAATTAAAACTATAAACCTTTGGAAGACTTCGTTGTTGGGCTACCCCACTGGAATTTTTTAGAATTCCACTTAAGAATTTTGACTCATACACGGCATTGGTAAGTCCGGAAAGTTTACTTCCCAGTCTATTTAGTTTTGTGTTATAGGCGAATAGTTTGCTGCGTAACGGGTAACCATTGGACTCTTGATACTGGTATAAAAATTCTGCTTTCAGCGTAGCGACATCCACATTGCTAGGACATTCGCTTGCACAGGCCTTGCAGCTTATACAGAGGTCGAATACCTCTTTGAGCTCTTCGCTATCAAAGGCATTCGGTTTCTGCGGATTGGTCAAAAATTCCCGTAATGCGTTAGCTCTTCCCCTGGTGGTATCCTTTTCGTTTTTTGTGGCGTGATAACTGGGACACATACCGCCGGGCATATGATGCGTTTTACGGCAATCCCCGCTACCGTTACATTTTTCGGCCGCTTTTAAGATGCCTTCGCTATCCGAGAAATCCAACATGGTCTTAATATCCGGTTCATTCCTGTCAATCTCATACCGGAAGGATTCGTCCATTGGATACGCATCTACAATCTTACCCGGATTAAAAATATTGTTGGGGTCAAAATAGGATTTGATACGCCTTAACAGCTCGTAGTTCTTATCTCCTATCATTAACGGAATGAACTCCGCACGCACAATACCATCGCCGTGTTCCCCGCTAAAGGAACCTTTGTACTTCTTTGTAAGTTTAGCAACGTCTGTGGTTATTTTTCTAAAGAGAGCAACATCACTGCCTTTTTTAAGATTGAGTATAGGTCTTAAATGGAGTTCCCCAGCTCCTGCATGGGCGTAATAGACGGCTTTCTGTCCGTAGCCTTTCATGATTTGCGTGAATTCACCAATAAATTCCTTTAAATCTTCCAGTGCAACGGCGGTATCCTCAATACAGGCAACCGCTTTCATGTCGCCCACAATATTCCCTAAAAGTCCAAGTCCTGCTTTCCGTAGTTCAATGGCCTTGGAGATATCCTCGCCATAAAGGACTGGGTGCGCGTAGCTTAAACCGGATTTTTCTATGGTTTTGACAAGGTCATCGATGTTGCTTTTGAGCTCGTCCTCGGAATAGGCGCTTATTTGCAACATCAATAATGCCTCGGGGTCTCCCTTTACAAAAAATCTGTTCGCTAGCTGTGCCCGATTGTTTTTGGTACAGTCTAGAATAACCTTATCCATCATTTCGCATAATTGCAAGGGATGGTTCATTACAGGTCTAACATCGCTTAGGCAATCTTCCAAGCTACAATAATGAGTAACGATCATTGCCGATATTGGTGGTGGTAAATCATTTAGTTGTAAAGTGATTTCAGTGGTAAATGCAAGAGTGCCTTCGCTACCACATAGTAATTCCGATAGGTTTAAACCTTCCTTTTCGCCACCAAAAGTGGAATACTTTAAAAGTTCGTCTACGGCATACCCAGTATTTCTCCTATGAATTTCCGGCTTAGGAAACTCCGCTATAATTTCATTTGCTATATACTTGTTGGATAATTCCTTATGTACATTTTGGTAAATTGAAGCTTCAAACGAATTATCATTCAATTTTTGGTTATAATCGGTACCGGATAAGCCTTTAAAGGTAGCCAAGCTACCATCCGCTAGGACAGTATCCAAAGCAACAACTTTATCACGTGTCACACCATATTGTATAGAGGTGGTTCCCGAGGAGTTGTTGCCTACCATACCTCCCATCATACATCTATTGGATGTAGAGGTGTTAGGTCCAAAAAATAATCCGAATGCTTTTAAATACTGATTGAGCTCATCCCTAATTACGCCAGGTTGTACGGTAACCTGTTTCTTCTCTTGATCTAACTTTAGGATTTTGGTAAAATGTTTGGAGACATCTACCACAATCCCATCTCCCACGCATTGGCCGGCCAAAGAAGTTCCTGCTGTTCGCGGAATTAATCCTATCTTATGGGTGTTTGCAAACACAATTAGTTTTTGGATATCGCTAATGGTCTTTGGAAACGCTATGGCCACAGGTATCTTGCGATATACCGAGGCATCCGTTGCGTATAATGTTTTTGATAACGAATCTAAATGCAGGGCTCCATCGAGTTCCTTTGATAAATCGGAAAATATACTATTATTCAATCTGGCACAATTTTGGTAACGAAATTAAGTTTTATTGTTTGAGCTATCAACGAAGAGCTCTATTTTATTATTAATCAAAATATGAACAAATGAAAATTTCAAATTATTTTACAGTTTTACTTTTTTTTATAGGAGCATCCCTAAGTGCCCAAAATATTTCAAATCATGCGTTGGGACTTCGATTAGGGGATAGCGACGGTTTTGGTGCCGAAATTTCTTATCAAAAATCCATTACGAGTAGTAATAGAATTGAAGTTGATTTGGGTTGGAGAGATAGTAGAAATTATGATGCCTTTAAGTTAGCCGGTCTATACCAGTGGGTACTACCAATTGAAGGCGGCTTCAATTGGTATTATGGCGTGGGTGGTGGTTTAGGTAGTGTTGATTTTCCTACGATTCCGAATAACAATGATGTTGGAGGCTTGTTTATCTTTGGAGCAGGAAACATTGGCATCGAATACAATTTCGATATACCGTTAGTACTTTCATTAGACTTTAGGCCCGAACTTGGCTTAGTTGGCTACGATGGATTCTCGGATAGTTTTGATTTTGATATAGGACTTGGTATTCGCTACCAATTCTAACTAAAATAGAATATTGATTTAAAAAGCTGCCAGGCTATGACGGGTAGCTTTTTTTTATGCTTTTATATACCTACTTTTGGCGCTTAAATTAATAATTTCATGAAAAATAGTTTACTACTTTTTACGGTACTGCTTATAGCGGTGAGTTGTAACCAAGTACCAAAAGGGTACACAATTAACGGCGAATTGAGAGGTGATTTAGAGGAAGGTACTCTAGTATTTCTTAAAAAAACAGGTGATAATGGGCAACCAGTAGCATTAGATACTACCAAGCTAGTTAACGGAACATTTCAATTTACCGGAATTAGTGATTTGCCAGAGCTTCACTATATTTTTGTTGATGAGCTGCCAGGTTACACCGCTATAATCTTGGAAAATGGCACGATTAATTTTAATGCCCAAAAGGATAGTTTAGGTTACCCAGAAGTAGATGGCACCATCCAAAATGAAATTTTCTTTAAGTATTTAGATACATCCAAAGAACTTTCGCAGCAGGCAAGATCTATCCAGGAGGATATGAAAAAGGCATCTAGCGTTCCAAACGGAGAAGCAACAATAGCGGCATTAAATGACGAAATGCTAGAACTGCAGGAGAAGTACAAAACCTTTGAAATCGATTTTATCAAAAGTAATCCGAATGCCTTAATATCAGCCTTGCTTTTGGATCGGGCAATATCAATGAACACTGTTGAGACGAACGAGATACAGGGAATGTATGATGCATTATCGCAGGAAATAAAAGACACAAAAGCGGGAAAAAAGGTGGTTGAACTGTTGGAGAAAAAAAGAAAATCGGACGAAGCAAGCAAAAGTACCTCCATTGGTGCAAAGGCTCCGGAATTCTCAGGCCCCAACCCTAATGGGGAAATTATAGCTTTAAAGGATGTTATGGGTAAAGTAACTTTAATAGATTTTTGGGCTGGTTGGTGCAGGCCTTGTAGGGCCGAGAACCCAAATATTGTTGCAGTTTATGAAAAGTATCATGAAAAAGGTCTTAATGTTCTAGGCGTATCCCTAGACCGGACGGCTGAAGCTTGGAAAAAAGCTATAGCCGATGACGGACTCGTTTGGAACCACATATCAAACATTGCTTACTTTGATGACGAAATTGCGAAATTGTATAATGTGCAAGCGATTCCAGCTGCCTTTTTATTGGATGAAAATGGGATGATCGTGGCGAAAAATCTTCGTGGCCCTGAACTTGAAGAAAAAGTGGCAGCCTTATTGGACTAAATCCACGCTAAATAAAAAAAGTTCCTGGCAAGACTATCTTACCAGGAACTTTTTTTATCCGCTTGTTTAGTGGTTTAGAACTTGTTCTTAATATCCCTGAAGTTTCCTTCCACTGTTGTATCACCAATTCTGTTTACTTTACCAAAAATATTGACAACTGAATTCTCTCCAACGAATTCGATTCTGGCGCCATCGTTAAGATTAAGGTCTCCATATATGGTTAAATTTCCTTCAACCCTAAGCGTAGCGCCATCGTTTACATTTATGTTCTTACGATTATTGTTACGCCCTACAACAAAGGTACCATTCATTTCAAAAAGGGAATTTGTATTCAGGTTTGCACCGCTTCTAACTGTCCAAGCGCCGCACAACAACAAAGAACCGGATACATTGAAATTATTGAACCTTTTAGCCCCCCTATAGGATAATGTTTGATTGTTATTTACGTTTAAATTGGAACTGCCATTGTAGGCTGATAAATCCGCACAACGGCTTGCAAGACTCTCGTCCGGTCTGTTTAATTTGATGATTTGCAAACCCTCCCTACCAGAAGCCGCAAAGATATAGTCATCTTTTGAGGCAACGTAGTTAATAGAACCCTCTAATTGGATAATCCCTACTAGCTCAGTACTGTTTTGCTGTTCTTTTGATAAACAAAGTCCTGCTCCACCATTAGCCATAAGCAATACTTCTTCATTTGTTGCTACAGCGTTTGTAACAACATCTGCTCCATCTACGTTTGTCGGATTAAGTAAAATTGGAATATATTCCAAAAACGAACCTGTATTTGAATCGTAAATCCCAGCACCTTTATAGCCTTCTGCAACTACAATGTTTTCGCCAGAAAAGTCCAAAGTTCTTTTTGTATTATTTCCAAAATCTGAATCTATTGGAATATCCCTAAGAACGCTCAAGTTACCATCCAAAATACTAATGCCCTGGCTTGCATCTAGTACTGCTATTTTATTATCCTTTACGGCAACGGAACGCAAATCCATATAAGGCACTTGATTCTTAGGAGTTAAGTCTGCTTTGTTATAGATGGTCACAAAGCCCTCACGACCACTAGTTACCATAACTTCATCTGCGGTTACCGCAATATCAGTAGCATTGTAACCGTCTTGAAAACCATATACGATACCAGCGTCCAAATCTATTCTACCATTGGAGGATTGTAGTTTGGCTACAAAGGAATTGGAGGTAGCTCTAACCGACTTCTCGGAATCTACACCACCAGCAATGTATATATAACCGTTATCATATTTAAGTGAATTGATATCAGCGTTTACATAATATAATCTGGAGGTTACTACCGGATTATTTGGGTCACTAATGTTAATAACGTCAATACCTCCTACATAACCGGCATCGGCCGTGTTGTAAGAAACGTAAGCATAGTTTCCCGAAACATCTACGTGAGATGACGTTAAGCTATTTCCTCCACTGAAACTCGGTACGTCTATTTGTGCGACCAAGGTAAGCGGATAGTCTCCCGCTATTTCGTCTTTGGCAGTTAAATAGGACTTACCAGCTATATTTTCTTCATCATAAATATCCAAAACTCCGGCATTATCAAAAAGAACACTATTCTCTAATAAAACTTGATTGGTTTCCATCCGAAGATCACCTTCCGTAGGTTCTTCAAAAACAGTAGTCTCATCGCTGCACGAATTAAAGACTAACGTGAACAAAACGATAAGCAAGGATAACTTTTTCATAACGCGATAAAGATTTGGTTTTAAGTCCATTAAGAACGTAGCCGTATCTTTCAACATATATAAATCAATACCTTTTCGATGAAATGCATAAAAAAGGTACAATACCAATAAAATAAATAAGTTTTTTCTTACAATTTAAATTTTTCCAGCTTTGGCCAATACAAAGAGAAGAACAATAGGCAATGCCAAAATAACCATCATAAAGGTTTCTGTCACCAAAAGAGACGGCATAAAAATAAGGGTGCTCAGATAACCCCCTACGGCACCACCAAAATGAGCAGTATGTCCAATATTCCCCAATCTATTCTTCATACCATAAATTGAGTATAATAAGTAGCCAATTCCTAAAACATAGGCTGGTAGAGGAATGGGGATAAACATAATACCTAGTTGCATTTCCGGTTCCAATAAAATTGCAGCATATAGAATACCGGTTACCGCACCACTTGCTCCTACCGCGCTATAATAGGGTTCTTCTTTGTGAAAGAAAAGTGCCAAAAGACTTCCTGCCACTAGGCTAATGAAATAAATAATCAAAAATTTAATGGAACCAAACCAGCTGATGACCACATCCGCAAAGAAATAAAGCGTAAACATGTTAAAGAATAAATGAGAGATATCTACGTGAAGGAATCCCGATGTTAACATGCGTTCCTTTTGCCCTGCTTTTATAGCACCTATACCAAACTTATACCGATCAAAAAAATAGGTGTCATTGAATCCTTTTAGAGAAACGATAACGTTGGCAGCAATAATAGCAATGGTAGCTATACTTAAGTTGTTCATGTTTAAAGCTTATGTTTGGCATCAAATATAGCTATATTTGTTCATTATAATCCAGCATATGCAGCTACTGGCCTTTATCTTATTATATCCGTTTTTATGGTTTATTTCAATATTGCCCCACTTCCTTTTTTACGGGTTCTCCGATGTAGTCTTTTTCTTTGTTTATCATATTATT
Organism: uncultured Maribacter sp.; assembly: GCA_964353165.1. Lineage (GTDB taxonomy): Bacteria > Bacteroidota > Bacteroidia > Flavobacteriales > Flavobacteriaceae > Maribacter. The sequence continues at coordinate 2,246 of CAYGUY010000093.1, read as the reverse complement.
GGGTATCGTAAAAAGGTAGTACGGAATAACCTGGAATTGGTATTTCCTCAAAAGGAAAGTGGTGAAATCAAACGGTTGGAAAAGGAGTTTTTTAAACACATGTGCGATATGTTCCTTGAAACTATTAAAACAATGGCTCTTACTAAAAGCCAAGTGCGTAAAAAATATAAGGTTTTAAATATTGAAGTACTACTGAAATTAGAAAAAGAACGAAGTATTCTCATTCTATGTTCCCATTATGCAAATTGGGAATGGAACGTAAGTATCAATAATTATGTGTCTTCAAAAGGATATGCCGTATACCAAAAAATAGCCAACAAGTATTTTGATGCCTTTATTCGTAAAGTACGTGCAAGATGGAATACGACCCTTATTACCCAGCAAGAGACTGTAAAAACTGTAGTTCGTAATAAGCATGATGGTGTCGTAGGAATTTTTGGGATGGTAAGTGACCAATCCCCACAACGGCACCGAGCACAATATTGGTCGGAATTTATGGGCATAAAAGTACCTGTTTACAACGGGGCGGAAACCATGGCCAGAAAATTAGATTTAGCGGTTGTTTTTCTTAAGGTCAGCAAAGTTAAACGAGGGCACTACCAAGCAGAATTTATTCCAATAACAGAGCATGGTAAACAAACCAAAGAAAATGAGATTACCGAAACCTTTCTTCGACTTACGGAACAGCAGATAAAAGAAAGGCCGGAACATTACTTTTGGACGCACAAACGTTGGAAACATAGAGGAAAACAACCGGCACACTTCGCTAAAACTTCTTCTTAGTGCTTTAAATATCTAACAAATGGTCCTCTTGCCATCTATTTAGGTATTCACTATATTTAGTGCGCATTGTTACCAACTTTAAATATGAACAAATGGAGTTATTGGAAACCATTTATAACGAAATCATAGGCTTTTTAGGCATTACAAAAGCATGGGAAATTTTACAATCTGGTGATTTTAGTGCCTTTAGAACTTATGATGGTATTGTAGCGCTAATTTATCCTCTTATTCCCTTTTTAGTGTTATTGGAACTTACACTAGGATTTATTTATAAAAAACCACAAACCAAGGTCTACAAGGTCAATTTTCTCATTTACATCTTTAATAGGTTTGTAGGACGTTTCATTGCATTAGCCATGGTAACATGGATTATTGGTTTGTTACAACCCATTGCGCCGTTTCAGACTAGTTTAACCTGGTATTGGTTTGTTTACGGATACATTGTGTGGGAATTCGGTCATTTTCTGTATCATTATTGGGGCCATAAAGTGCGATTGTTTTGGTGCCTGCATTCTACTCACCATGCTCCCGAGGATATGAACCTATCCGTTACATACGCGCATTTCTTTTTAGAAGGTCCGTATGCGGATACTATAAGAACAACCGTCTGTATTTTACTTGGGGTACAGCCAGAATTGTTGTTCATTATTATGTTCGTAGACGGCACTTGGGGGGCATTTATTCATGTAGGAGAGAATATCATAAAAGATGCCCGCTTCGGTATCATAGGAAAGTATATTTTAACACCGTCGCATCATCGAGTTCACCATGCAAGGAACCCATTATATATGGATACCAACTTTTGTAATCTCCTTAATATTTGGGATAGGGTATTTGGCACATATCAAGAAGAGCAAAAAGAAATTAAAATAGAATATGGCATTACCAGATCAATGGATTCAGGAAATTTCTTGGATGTATATTTTGGGGAGATTGTTGCTTTGGCTAAAGATGTGGCCAAAGCTCCTGGAATCGTAAATAAAATCAAATATATTTTTATGCCACCTGGATGGAATCACCAGGGAAAGCACGAAACGGCAAAAATCGTTAGGGAACAGTATTTTAAAGTAGAAAAGGCAAAAAGTCTTAATACGAATACTGGCTAAGTCAATCCTTTCTTTAAAAATTATAAACTCCCAAAACATATCATATGTTTTGGGAGTTTATAATTGAATAAGCAGTAAGAACCGCTATAATCCAGCTACTTCTTTGATTTCGTCTATAATGCGATCTGCTAATCCATCCGCCTCAGCCTGACTCTTCGCCTCGGTATAAATACGGATGATAGGTTCCGTATTCGATTTTCTTAAATGCACCCAATTTTCTGGAAAATCGATTTTCACACCGTCAATAGTAGATAGTTCCTCGTCTTTGTATTTTTCGCCCATCGACTTTAAAATTCCATCAACATCCAATCCTGGAGTTAATTGAATTTTCTTTTTACTCATAAAATAACTTGGATA
>CAYGUY010000092.1:8502-13407 GCA_964353165.1 uncultured Maribacter sp. | reverse complement strand
ATCGGAATCTCAGCTATAACAGGTAAAAATGTCGATACCATTAAAGAATGGATGGTTGGTAAAACCTCTATGTTTTCTGGACATTCGGGTGTAGGAAAATCAACATTGATCAATGCTATAGATGCAAATCTAAATCTAAAGACCGCTCAAATATCTCAGCAACATCTACAAGGGCAGCATACGACCACTTTCGCAGAAATGTACGATATGGATTTTGGCGCACGTATTATAGACACGCCCGGAATTAAAGGATTTGGAATCGTAGATATGGAAAAGGAAGAAATAGGTGATTATTTCCCTGAGCTTTTTAAACTAAAACAAGATTGTAAGTTTAATAATTGTATCCATATCGATGAGCCAAAATGTGCGGTTAAAGATGCTTTGGAAGAAGGTAAAATTGCTTGGAGCAGGTATCAGAGTTACCTTCAGATGGTAAAAGGTGAAGACGAGAATTATCGCGTGGATATACATGAAGAAAAAAAATGAGAGCAGTAGTACAGCGAGTTTCCAAAGCTAGTGTAACCGTAGCCGAAAAGACAGTTTCTTCTATACAAACCGGGGTTTTGGTATTGTTAGGCATCACTAACGAAGATGGAGAAGAAGATATGAAGTGGTTGGTGCGCAAAATAACAAACTTGCGCATTTTCAATGATGCGGATGGCGTGATGAACCTTTCGTTGTTGGATGTAAAAGGAGAAGCTATAGTGGTTAGTCAGTTTACGCTGTATGCAGCAACTAAAAAGGGCAACCGGCCGTCCTATATAAAAGCGGCCAAACCAGAGGTGGCTATTCCATTATACGAAGCTTTCGTCTTGGAATTGGAAAAGGAACTGGGTAAAAAAGTAGGAACAGGCGTTTTTGGTGCCGATATGAAAGTAGATTTAGTAAATGACGGGCCTGTGACGATTTTATTGGATACAAAAAATAAGGAGTAATGAACATACAAAACGCACAACGGGCGGTAGACGATTGGATCAAGGAACACGGTGTCCGCTATTTTAATGAGTTAACGAACATGGCGCAGCTTACCGAGGAGGTTGGAGAAGTGGCGCGTATAATAGCCAGACGCTATGGGGAACAAAGCGAAAAAGAATCGGATAAATCAAAGGATTTGGGAGAGGAATTGGCCGATGTTCTTTTTGTGGTACTCTGTTTGGCAAATCAAACAGGGATAGATTTACAACAATCCTTTGACAAAAAGTTAGATGTAAAGACGAAGCGTGATCACGACCGTCATCACAACAATAAAAAGCTGAAATAATACTATATTTACCGCTTGATTTTAATACAGCTATCTTGAAACTTCACCTTACTGGTCCGTCCGAAAAACCCTTACACGCAAGTATAAAAATTACAGGTTCCAAAAGTGAATCCAATAGGTCCTTGTTGCTTGCTGCTTTGTATAATGGTATAACCATTGAAAACACCTCCAATTCGGATGATGCCAGAGTTATGGCAGAGGGGTTGGGAAAGACATCCGGTACGGTAGATATTCATCATGCAGGTACTGCAATGCGCTTTCTGACCGGATATTTTTCTGGGCAAGAAGGGAAAAATGTGCTATTGACCGGCTCCCAACGGATGACAGAAAGACCGATTAAAATATTGGTGGACGCACTTCGTGATTTAGGTGCAGATATTTCTTATGAGAAAGAGGAAGGTTACCCTCCCATTAGAATTAATGGTAAAGCACTAATCAATGACAAGGTAAGCCTGCCGGCAGATGTGAGTAGTCAGTATATATCATCATTATTATTACTGGCTCCAAGCCTCAAAAATGGGCTTGAATTGGAACTTGTTGGTAAGATTACTTCAGTGCCTTACATAAAAATGACCTTAGGACTTTTAGATGAATTAGGGATACCGAACTCTTTTGAAGGGAACCTCATTAAAGTGAGCCCTAAAGCTTCGGTGCCTCCTACGAGGTTGGTGGTAGAATCGGATTGGAGTTCGGCGTCTTATTATTATAGTATTGTTGCCATGGCGGCGATTGGGACGGAAATTTGCTTATCCGCCTACAAGAAGAGCAGCTTACAAGGCGATAGCGTTTTAAAAGAATTGTATACCAATTTTGGAGTGGAAACAACGTTTGGAGAAAACACCATAACGTTGAAAAAGGCAAGTGAACCAAAGACCGAAACGGTAGCATTTGATTTAGCAAACGCACCGGATATTGCACAGACCATCGCAGTTACGACCTTTGGATTAGGTATGGGCTGCCATTTAACAGGTTTACATACTTTAAAAATAAAAGAGACCGATCGATTGGAGGCCTTGCATACCGAACTTAGTAAATTTGGGGCCGATATCTCCGTAACCGATAAATCACTTACTATAAAGCCATCAACCAACTTAAACGGGGATGTCGCAGTGGACACTTATAATGACCATAGAATGGCAATGGCTTTTGCACCCTTGGCAATGAAAACAGCCCTGTATATAAATGATGCAGGAGTCGTTTCCAAATCCTATCCCGATTTCTGGGAAGATTTAAAAAGACTTCAATTCACGGTTGCCGAATTATAATCCCGTATTTACTTGACAATCCCCCTTTACAGATTGTATATTTGCAGCCGCAATTCCGTTCAGAAAAATTGATTGCTAAATTGGTTGGGAGCAAAAAGTTCTTGCTAGTTATGATTATCCGATAGACTTGCATTCACTAAAAAAGAAACATACAATATATGAAATTATCGCACTTTAGTTTTGAGCTTCCAGATGAGTTATTGGCAGAGCATCCTTCTGAAAATAGGGACGAGTCTAAATTGATGGTTATCCATAGGGAAACTGGAAAAATTGAGCATAAAATGTTCAAGGATATGATCGATTATTTTGATGAGGGAGATGTAATGGTATTGAACAACACTAAAGTTTTTCCTGCGAGACTTTATGGGAACAAAGAAAAAACAGGAGCGCGTATTGAAGTGTTTTTGTTGCGTGAGCTTAACGAGGAACAGCGTTTGTGGGATGTTTTGGTGGATCCTGCACGTAAAATACGTATTGGTAATAAATTATATTTCGGTGACGACGAAACATTGGTAGCCGAGGTTATTGACAATACCACTTCCAGAGGGAGAACCTTACGTTTTTTATATGATGGTGCTTATATAGATTTTAGAAGAAAATTGAAGGAGTTGGGAGAGACACCATTGCCAAAATATATCAAAAGAGAGGTAGAGCCAGAGGATGCCGAGCGCTATCAGACAATTTATGCAAAACATGAAGGAGCCGTGGCGGCGCCGACTGCGGGTATGCATTTTTCCAAACATCTGCTAAAGCGTTTAGAAATAAAAGGAATTGATTTTGCGGAATTGACCCTGCATGTAGGTTTAGGTACTTTTAATCCGGTGGAAGTAGAAGACCTGTCCAAACACAAAATGGATAGTGAAGAATTATTTATTGACGAAAAAGCTACAGAAATTGTCAATAATGCGAAATTAAAGAAAAAACGAATTTGTGCCGTAGGGACTACAGCAATGAGAGGTTTGGAAAGTGCAGTGTCATCAAATCATACATTGAATACGTACGAAGGATGGACGAATAAATTTATCTTTCCACCCTATGATTTTAGTATTGCCAATGCAATGATAACAAACTTTCATTTGCCAAAATCAACCTTATTAATGATGATTTCTGCATTTATGGGACACGATTTAATGAAAAAGTCATATAAGGAAGCCATTATAGAACAATACAAGTTCTATTCTTATGGGGATGCCATGCTCATAATATAATACGTTTTTTGTGAGAACCAAATCGTTGTCAAACTTGCTTTGGTTCTTGCTGAAAACAATAGAATTTTAAATAATTAAATCCCTCTTATACCAAAGTAGATACAAGAGGGATTTTTTAGTTCATAACTGTGGAGATAAAGAAGAAAGACGTTAGGGCATTGACCAAGGAGCAACTCCGGGACTTTTTTACAGGTCAGGGAGACAAGCCTTTTCGTGGTAACCAAGTGTACGAATGGCTTTGGCAGAAAGGGGCACATTCCTTTGATGTAATGACCAATCTTTCCAAGACCACACGGGATATGTTGGAGGCCAACTTTGTGATCAATCATATAAAAGTAGATATGATGCAGCGCAGCTCGGACGGGACCATAAAGAACGCGGTGCGCCTTCATGACGACCTTGTTGTTGAATCTGTATTGATCCCTACCAAAACTAGGACTACCGCTTGTGTTTCCAGTCAGGTGGGTTGTAGTTTGGATTGTAGATTTTGTGCTACTTCGCGACTAAAACGAATGCGAAACCTTAATCCAGATGAAATCTACGATCAGGTGGTTGCGATAGATAACGAAAGTCGACTGTATTTTGATAGGCCATTGAGCAATATTGTATTTATGGGTATGGGAGAACCGCTCATGAACTACAAAAATGTACTAAAGGCCATAGATATGATTACGTCTCCCGAAGGTTTAGGTATGTCGCCCAAACGTATCATTGTTTCTACATCAGGAGTACCTAAACTGATTAAACGTATGGCAGATGAGGAAGTCCGGTTTAAACTGGCGGTATCCTTACATTCCGCTATCGATGAGATACGCACCTCCATTATGCCCTTTAACGCTACGTTTACTTTGGCGGATTTAAGGGAATCCTTGATTTATTGGTACGAAAAAACCAAAAGTAGGATTACCTATGAATATGTAGTTTGGGAGGGTATTAACGACAAGAAAAAGGATGTGGATGCGCTGGTAGATTTTTGTAGGTTTGCTCCCTCAAAAGTAAACCTTATCGAATACAACCCCATAGATGATGGTGAGTTTCAACAAGCCTCCAATGCGGCTATTGACATGTACGTGGAGACCTTGGAGAAGAACGGTATCACCGTAACCGTAAGGCGTTCTAGGGGCAAGGATATCGATGCTGCCTGCGGGCAATTGGCGAATAAATCCTAAAG
>CAYGUY010000092.1:6074-8402 GCA_964353165.1 uncultured Maribacter sp. | reverse complement strand
GACGATGTGGTGGATGAAAGTAATAAACGTCGCGGCTTTTTTTCTATTAATGCCTTATGGAAGAACAAAATTGCAGTTCTTGTTGGTGATTATCTATTATCAAAGGGATTATTACTTTCCATTGATAATGGCGACTTTGATTTGTTGCGTATCATATCCGTTGCAGTTCGGGAAATGAGCGAGGGAGAATTGTTGCAGATTGAAAAAGCTCGTCGCTTGGATATTACCGAGGAAGTATATTACGATATCATTCGCCAAAAAACGGCAACTTTAATAGCTGCCTGTTGTAGTTTAGGAGCCTGTTCCGTAAGGCCAGATAGTGATGATGTGGAAGCCTTTAGAAAATTTGGGGAGCTCTGTGGTATGGCATTTCAAATAAAGGACGACCTATTTGATTATGGTAACGAGCGTATAGGTAAACCTACGGGTATCGATATCAAGGAACAAAAAATGACCCTTCCGCTCATATATACATTGAACCATTGTTCCAAAAAGGAAAAGAGTTGGATCATTAATTCTATCAAAAACCACAATAAAAATAAAACCAGGGTTAAAGAGGTTATTGCTTTTGTAAAGGAAAAAGGGGGATTGGACTATGCTGTAAAAAAAATGCTATGGTATAGAGACGAGGCTTTGGGCTTATTGCAAACGTATCCGGAATCTGAATACCGTAACGCATTGGAATTGATGGTGAACTATGTCGTGGATCGCGTTAAATAGCCGATCCTTACCGTATCAACTTGGTGCCTTTATCAAGGAGTGCGGAAAATAGTATCTTTATTTTTTTATTTAACTAATTGAAAATAAGGATTTTAAAAAATAAAATTAATTTTTTAGCTATCTCAGGCAACTATCTTTGGTTGCATTGCGTCTATAGTAATAGAAGACCATATAAGGATTGTGAAAATTATACCTTTCTATAGAAACGAAAAACAGCTGATAAAAAAAGCGATCGATGGGAACCCTGATGCCCAGCAGCGTTTGTATGCTACACATGCCCCAAAGATGTTAAGTGTTTGTAGGCAATATATAAAGGATATCCATTTTGCCGAGGATGTCATGGTAAACGGTTTTCTAAAGGTTTTTACACATTTGGAGACTTTTAAGTTTCAAGGCAGTTTTGAGGGTTGGGTACGCAGGATCATGATACGGGAAAGTATCTCTTATCTGCGAAAACAACAGTTTGTGGTCTATGACGATGAAGTGTTTGAAAAGCAGGAGCAGCACAACAATATACAGACGACAGATTTAGATACCGAGCATATACAACGATTGATTGACGCACTTCCCCAAGGATACAAGATGGTATTTGTTTTGTATACCGTAGAGGGATATAAACATCAGGAAATTGCAGAAATGTTGGATATCTCCGAGAGTACTTCAAAAACACAATTATTAAAGGCACGAAGGCTTTTACAAGAGCAATTAAAGAAACAAAATATTATTGGCTATGGAACCAGATAAGTTTGAAACCTATATAAAGTCCAAGTTGGACACGCGGGAAATAACCCCTTCTTCAAAAGCGTGGCAGCGTATTTCAAAGGAATTGAAATCGGAGCCGGTAGTTAAGAAACCCGGATATTTTTGGTTAAGTATTGCTGCAAGCGTAGCGGTAGTAATCGGAGTCGCTATTTTTTACATGGTTAATGAGGAAAAAGGAATACCTGCAAGTTCCGTTATAGTGCAGAAACCTGTTACGGTACCTATGGATAAGGATAAAGAGCCTTTTTTAATTGATACTGATAAAGATACAAACACACTTGCTTCAGAAGATGTTACAACCGAAGTTGCGAATAGAGAAAAGCAGGAGATTGGGGCTTCTACTAAAAATTCCTCGTCAGATGTTAGCAATCAAGGGCAAAAGGATGCCGTAGTTGCTCAGATAAATGAGCAAGAATCTAAGGCTATTGAAATCCCATCGCAACTTTCGGAAGCAGTGTTAAACGATAAAATAGCAGAGGTAGTGGCTCAAGTAGTTCTTTTGGAACAGTCTGCCCAGGTAAGCGATGCTGAAGTAGATTCCTTATTGCGAAACGCCCAAGAAGCTATTTTTAGGGAACAACTTTTTAAACAGGACCAAAGCGTGGATGCCATTGCTTTGTTGACACAGGTGGAGGAAGAACTTGATCAATCTTTCCGAGACCAGATTTTCCAATCTTTAAAATCCGGATTTTTAAAGGTACGAACTGCTGTCGCAGATCGAAATAATTAACAAATCATCACATTTAAATTTCTAAATACGCCATCAAAATCAGATGGTGCTGGGAGGAGTTTATTCATCAATCAAAATTAAAATTAAACTATCATGAGAAGAATTACAATGTATTT
>CAYGUY010000092.1:0-5974 GCA_964353165.1 uncultured Maribacter sp. | reverse complement strand
TATTCATCAATCAAAATTAAAATTAAACTATCATGAGAAGAATTACAATGTATTTAGTGGCTTTGTTCACTGCTTTAATGGTGCAACAAATTGTTGCCCAAGAAGATTATAAACAGATGGTAACCGCGTTGGAGCAGCAGAAGGAAAAAATTATTACACAGGAGAAAGAAGCCTTAAAATTTGAAGTGGAGGAAATAAATAAAAGGGCGTCCAATAATCAAATCACAACGGAGGAAGCCGATGCTCTAAAAAAGCGAGCGGCAGAAAAGCGGGCCTTGAATATTGCAGACAGAACTGCCATTTTAGATAGTAGAATTGCACTTTTGGAACGCAACGAAGGCATTGTGATGTCCGATGTTCAAACCGATTCTTCAAGGGCGACCCAAATCCGTATTGGAATTGATATTGACGGAAAACCTGCCGAGGAATATATTTTTAACACAAATAATAGGGAGTTGAAGTACGATCGTCGTACACATTCCGATTTTGTTATAGCATTAGGTCTAAATAATGCCATTATAAACGGGCAATCCCTTGAAGACAGTCCCTATAAACTAGGGGGTAGCCGATTTGTTGAATTGGGTTGGCAGTGGAGAACAAGAGTATTTGAAAACTCTAACTTTTTGAGAATAAATTATGGTTTTGCATTTCAGTTTAATGGATTAAAACCAAAGGATAACCAGTATTTTGTAGCTGACGATGATGGACAGGTATCCTTAGAAGAGTTCGATTTTGAATTGGATAAATCAAAATTGCGAATGGATAATTTGGTGTTTCCAGTTCATTTTGAATTTGGTCCCTCAAAAGTCAAAAAAACGGAGACTACTATACGATACTCTTTGCGAAATCAATTTAGGATTGGCATTGGAGGCTATGGAGGTTTCAATTTAGGAACCCGTCAAAAGTTGAAATATGAACGTAACGGTGAGAACGTAAAGGATAAACTTAAAAGAGGTTACAATACAAGCGACTTGATTTATGGTTTAAGCGGTTATATTGGATTTGATGGTGTATTGCTCTATGCCAAGTACGATTTAAATCCTATTTTCCAGGATGCCATGGTGGAACAACGAAACATCTCTTTAGGTCTTCGTTTCGATCTATAATCTTCTAAGTGTTTTTGTAGTAAAAGGGGTGTCTTGGGGCATCCTTTTTTTATTAGGCAATAGCCTTCATTAGCTCCTCCGTAAACTCCTCCTTGTAATACACCCGTTTGCAATGCTTACATTCGGCCACAACATGGCTGGAAATCTTAAAAAGCTTGATCCAGAACAGATGTGCGTAATTCGTAGTTTGGGAAACCGTTAATGTTCCACGTTGTTCGCAAAACGGACAAGAAACGTTTGGCAATTTTTTAAAGGGTAAATAGGGACTTATGCTATAAAATTTTGCATATCCAATATAGATTTAAAATATAGTTTTTGGAAATATTGCCCCGCAAAGGCCCTAAATATTTTTTGCCCCCGAGTTTCTAGACATCCCCCACCTAGCATTATATTAAGGATATGGAGAAGTAGTTTTTTTAATAAGATATTGTTTCAGATTCTTAAAGAAAGTACTACAAAATTGTGAGGTTCGTTTTGGTTAAGTTGATTGTAGCCATTAGATGAAGCCCTCTCATGTCGAAAAGGTCTTTACGAGTCTGTAGGAACAAAGGAAAACTACTATCGACCTTAACAAATCGGCGTTAGATTGAAATCACCTCGAAAATAAATGCATAAAAAGAGCAATCTGGAATCTTGTGGTAAGCTACTGGTAAATCAACCCAAAAATATGCACTTTATCGAAATTAGTGACATATATGTGCAGTTTATCGAAACTAATTTGCATCTTTCGATTGTTAAAGAAAATAAAAAATTGGCTGTAAAATTGATGTTATCTTATTGTTCTAATTTTCCTACAGATTAGGTAAAAATAATAATATTGTAAGTTCCCTCCCCCCTGACCTTTTTTGCTTTTTTAATAGCGGTTTTACCCGAATCCCGATGGACATTTGCTTAGTTATGGTTGGTACCAAACTGAGTTTATATGATTGAAAATTACGTTAAGCAACATTTAGAATTATCTATATATCCGTCTCTGGTCTTCTACAGACCGTCGGGTAATTTTGCATTTTCACTTCTACATACAAGTTTTGGTACACCTAGGAAAAAAGAAATTTTCTCCCTAGATATGTTGACCATTTTAAACGCCAAAAAAAAATAATAGCTACACTAACATCCCACAATTATGCAGAATTTTTACACCAGTTACAGTACCAAGTTAATCTCTTTGTTGACGGGCCTTCGCCACAATGTAAAGAACTTTAATTCATTAGTTAAACCAGGCAAGCATGCAGGGGTACTCCATGAGTCTCGTTCTTATGTATCAGGCAAGAGTATAATTGCCCTAATGGCGCTTTGTATGTTCATGGGCGTTACAAGCTCTGTTTTTGGGCAGGCAGATTTTACTGTTACTCCCGCGACAAAAGCTGCAGTTCCAAATGAGGTATTTAACCTAACAGTAGTCATATCTACCAGTGAGGCTGCAAATGGTGGTGAAGTTCATATGACTTTTGATGAAACTATTCTTAAGGTCAACAGTATTACGACTACTGGTCCTTTTTTCAATCTACTTCTACCTCCGTTATTTGACAACATAAATGGGACAATTGATTATGCTGCTGGCATATCCAATTTTGGTGCCCCTGTAGATGGAACATTCGACTTTTTAATCATTGAAGTAGAGGCGATCGGCAATGGAATTGGTGTATTTGATTTTAATGGTATAAAACCATCCAAAATTACGAGTGGTGTAAGTGCTGGCACAGTGATTCTTGATTCCGCAACTGGGGCTGAAATCACAGTGGCAAGTGCAAACGAAAGCCCAATAGCTGACTTCACTATAAATCCCACTGCTGCATCTACCAACGAAGTGGTGACTTTTGATGGATTAGGTTCCACGGATGATGGAACTATAGTTTCATACGCATGGGATTTTGGAGATGGCACCACACAAGCCGCCAGTTCAAATTCCAGTACAACGCATAGTTATACGGCAGTTGACACGTACACTGTAGCATTAACAGTGACGGATAATTTGGGCGCTATGAATACGGCTACTAAAACGATTATAGTTACTGCACCAACGGTTAACCAATTTACTGTAAATTCCAGCTCAAACGGTAACGGAAGCATAGCTCCTGCAGGAGCTGTTTCCGTAAATGAAGGCAGTGATCAGCTATTTACGTTTACTCCGGATGCTGGTTTTGAGGTCTCTGAAGTTTTGGTTGGTGGCGTTCCTGTGCTTCCTGTTCCAACGACTTCTTACATACTTTTGAGCGTATCTGCTCCCGAAACTATTAGTGTGAGTTTTAGTTTAATAACAATAGATACTGAGCCAGAAATTACCTTAGCTGCAACAGCCACTGTAGGTGAGGGTGAAACCATAAATGTACCCCTGTCCATTTCGGATGCAGATGGTGATAACCTTACGGTAACTATTACATCCATATCCAATGAACCACAGGAGTTACAATCTAGCAATACAGGCGTACAAACGGATCCTTATCCATTTGACGCGAGTGGTTTCTTAACGGAGTCTTCGGTAAGTAGCTCTGCAGGCAACTATTCCTCGTCTCTGGTTTTCAACCCTACGTTTGGGGACGGGGGATCAAACGGTGATGGCAATGGTGTATACACCATCACTGTGCAGGTAGCCGATGAGGATGGGAATAGTATAACCCAGGATATTGACGTGACGGTTACGGATGTAGCCCAAATTATTGCTGATACAGGTACAACCAGGCTTGAAGCGGAATCTTATGATAATCAAGGACCCGCAAATACAGGATCTGGAGGTAATGGTATTGGTGTAGAGGTTGGAACGATAACTAACATAGGATTTACAACCAATGGCGACTTTGCAGAATATAGTATTAATGTTGAAACTGCAGGCACTTATCAATTTGATTTTTATGTTTCTAAGAATAGTACTGCCGCTAACACAATGACCATAAATGGTGGCCCTGCGTCCATCACCGTACCTAATTATGGTGATTGGGTGAACTACAGCAATGTGGTAAGCGCAAATGTAGATTTAGCAGCAGGTTCTCAAACCCTAAGATTTGATTGGTCTGGCCCTAGTGGGTTCTATTTCAATATGGATTATTTTGAGGCAACCAAAGTAACGGACGCCCCGTTTCAGTTATGTATCGCCTCGGGGAATAACGATTTAATGGCATACGGCCGCTCATTTATAGGAGATCCAAACACTGCGCCTCCGACAGGTCTTGGATTTACCCGCACCAACGGAAAAATTTATACAAACTACAATGGTGCAATAGCTGGGACGAGTACAGCCGACGAACTAATCCTATTTCAAAAAGAAATCTATGGTGGGAAAACCGGTACAACCGGTGCAGATCCGTCCTATATATATGACATACCTGTTGCCAATGGTTTTTATCAAGTAGACCTGTATTTTGCAGAAGTATTTCATCCTGCATCAGGTGGAAGGATTTTTGATGTAACCTTGGACGGTAACCGAATTTTGGATGAGTACGACCTAGTAGATCCTGTGAAGGATGGTCTAAGTGCAAATCAGACTGCGATAACAAGAACCTATTTTGTTCAGGTTACAGATGGGGTGATGAGTCTTCAGATAGGCGATGCAAGTACTGATAATGGTAAGTTGTCTGGCTTATGTGTTACTGCGGTAACTAGTGCCAACCTGCATCCAGTAACTGCAATAGGCGATCTTACCTATGATGCTTTGGTAGCCGTATCAGACCCTTTAAATATTGTAGATCCTGAAAATGATGAGCTTAGTATTGTATTCAATGGTTTGCCCGCTTCGTTATCTTATGACCCAACCACGAATCAAATTCAGGGAACACCATTGGCTACGGATGCCAATACCTATACCATAAATGCCATCATTTCTGATGGTACCAATTCTCCGATTACGGAAGAATTTACACTAGTTATAAACCCAGCTGCAGGTAATGATGCCCCAATTATAGATGCCATTGCAGACTTGGAAGTAAATGAAGGAGAAGCTATATCTCAGGAAATTTTGGTGACAGACGATAATCTCCCGGCAGCAACCATTGAAATGTTTGACGTAAGTGATGGAGGTACAAACAATCCTTTTGCTCCTACTACGGCAGTAGCCGTAGGTACGTTAGTTGATAATTCAGGTGGCAGTTATACATTTAACTGGATTCCTGCAGCAGGAACAGGTCGTTCCTATCTGGCCCGTGTTTCTGCTGATGATGGGGTAAATCCTGTTGTAATTGAAGAATTTAGAATAAATGTAGCCCAGCAGGTGCCGGGTACCATCCTGGCACGGACCTTCAATAACCCGGACCCGTGGTATGGTTCCAGCACCCCTGGAGCTGGCTATTCTATTGCAATTGAAACTTCTCCAGCACAGAATATCGGATATATCGACAATGGAGATTTTGTAGAGTACTTAATAAATATACCTTCCGCTGGGGTCTATGATCTTGAAGTATTTGCCGGTAAAGGGAACGGTGGAACTACCGTGGTTACTTTTTTAGAGGAAAATGCAGGAGGTTTTGCAACCATTGGGTCTGTAAATGTGATACAAACAGGCTGGCAGAACTTTCAGCCCTATACAACACAGGTGAGTTTTAGCAATCCAGGAGTACAAACCTTGAGATTTGAATTCAATGGCGGTGCCAATATCAGAGATTTTAATTTTAAAATTCCTACCAGTAACAACGCCCCAGTTGTCGAAATTTCAGCACCTACAGATGGCATAGCGTTGACAACGAGCACTAGTTTAGATTTCATAGGTTCGGTAACAGATGTTGAAGATGGTGATGCTACCCTTACCGCTGCCTTAAGTTGGAGCTCAAACCTTGACGGTACCTTGGGAACCGGAGGTAATATCTCTTTTGCACTCACATCCGTAGGCACACATACAATTACTGCCGAAGTTACTGATCTTGATGCCACTACACCTCTTA
>CAYGUY010000091.1:0-13824 GCA_964353165.1 uncultured Maribacter sp. | reverse complement strand
ACTATTGATGCGCTTTTTGGACTACATTTTGAGTATGTTTCGTTGGAGACGAAACCGAATGCCCAAATACAACGCGGTGGTACACAGTATGCCTTAAAATATCTAGACTCTTTTCTGAACGAACGAATCTGGGGGTACAACGCCAACTATTCAAAACCGGCAACCTCAAGAAAATACAGTAGCAGACTATCGCCCTATTTGGCTTGGGGTTGCCTATCTACAAGGCAAGTATGTCAATACGCGGCAGGTCATAAAAAAAACGCTCAAACAAAAGAAATTTAAGCGCATTTCTTTCCCGTATGAGATGGCAGGCACATTTTATTCAAAAGTTTGAAATGGAGGGTGAGATGGAATTTAGAAGTGTGAACAAAGGCTATCATGAACTCATAAAACCAGTCCGGACCGACTTACAAAAAGCATGGCGGGAAGGCCAAACCGGAATTCCTTTGGTAGATGCAGCTATGAGATGTTTGGTTGCCACTGGTTTTGTAAATTTTCGACTTCGTGCGATGCTAGCATCTTTCTTTACCCACCTATTATGGCAACCTTGGCAAGATTGCACGTCATATTTGGCACAAAATTTTCTTGACTTTGAACCAGGCATACATTTTCCGCAGTTGAATATGCAATCTGGGGAGACCGGAGTGAATACCATCCGAATTTATAATCCAATAAAAAATAGCAAAGAGCACGACCCAGAAGGGCTATTTATCAAAAAATGGGTTCCTGAACTTGCTGAGTTACCTTCACAATACATTCATGAACCATGGGAAATTCCTCCCATGGAACTCGCATTTCTAGGTTTTAAACTTGGGAAAGACTACCCCAAACCAATTGTTTCAATATCAAAAATGAGAAAATTTGCAAGCGATGCTTTGTTTGCCTACAAAAAAAAACCTGCAACGAAACGTGAAAGCAAACGGATTATAGAAAGACACACTTTACCGGGAAGGCCAGTATGGGATCAACATAACTAAGTTTTGGAATCTATTTTAACACAAGTTTGATTATCTTTAAAAACTATAAAAAACATGCCAACCTAAATTCGTGATATTTATGAAAAAAGTAATTCTAACTTCCTTTACCTTAGTATTCTGCCTTTCCATTTCTGGCCAAAAATTAACAAGCAATAAAAAAGCATTAATCGCGTCGGTAGAAAAGCACAAATCCGAACTGATAAAAATTAGCGACTCCATTTGGGCCTTGGCCGAAACTGCATTTGACGAAACAGGTTCCGCTGAAATATTAGCTAACTATGCAGAGAAAAATGGATTGACCGTGACCCGCGGCGTTGCGGATATTCCCACGGCATTTACGGCAACTTACGGAAGTGGTTCGCCAGTAATCAGTGTTCTTGGTGAATTCGATGCCCTACCCGGAATTTCACAAAAAGCATCTCCTATTAAAGAAGCACTTAACGAAGGAGCCGCCGGACACGGATGTGGCCATAATCTCTTCGGTGCTGCAAGTCTGGGATCCGCAATCGCCATAAAAGAACTTATTGATGCAGGTAAAATAAAGGGAACCATAAAATTTCTGGGAACCCCTGCAGAAGAAAAATACTTTGCAAAGGTATGGATGGTAAAAGCTGGACTCTGGGATGATGTGGATGTGAATATCAGCTGGCATCCAGGACCAAGTACAGAGGCAGATGTTCAAAGCGGACTTTCATTGATAGATTTTATTGTAGAATTTAACGGTCAAGCAGCACATGCATCAGCAGACCCTTGGAATGGCCGTAGTGCATCTGATGCATTGGAATTATACACCACGGGTATTAATTATTACAGAGAACATATTTTGCCTACATCAAGAATTCACTATCACATACAAGAGGGTGGTCAAGTCGTGAACGTTGTTCCTGATTATTCAAAATTATGGGTAAGAGTACGTGACCCAAAACGTAAGGTAATGCTGCCCACCTATGAGCGGGTTAAGGAAATGGCAGAGGGAGCAGCTATTATGGCCGATGTAGACTATAAAATTACTTTGGTATCCGGTATCTACGAAACACTTATTAACCGCACTGGAGGCGCCATCATGCAAAAAAATTTGGAGCTTTTGGGAGCGATAGATTACACGCCAGAGGAAACTGTATTTGGAAAAGAAATTCAAAAAGCAACCGGTAAACCAGAAGTTGGAATGGATAGTGAAATTCGTCCGCTCAGAGAAACGGACCCAAATGCAGGTGGTGGGTCTACCGATGTAGGAGATGTGAGCTGGAATGTTCCAAACATAAATCTTAGTGCTACCGTTGCACCAAAAGATACTCCATGGCATTCTTGGGCAGTTGTTGCCTGCGGAGGAATGTCAATAGGGCATAAAGGTATGATTTACGCCTCCAAAGCTATGGCAATGACTATGGCGGACTTATTTGAAAACCCAAAAATGGTACAGGAAGTAAAAGAAGAATTTAAGACCAGAAAAGGTGATGAAGTGTATGAGCCTATGATTGAAGGCCCACCTCCAATAGGTCAAAATTAATAATTAAAACAAGAATTGCTATGTTCGGATTATTCAAAAAGAAATCAGAAAAGGAAAAACTAGAAGAAAAATACAAGAAGCTAATGAAGGAGGCTTTTGACCTTTCTAAAATTAATCGTTCCGCAAGCGACGGAAAATACGAAGAGGCAGATAAGCTTCAAAAACAGATAGATGCCTTGGATGCCTAATTAAAAAAATAGTCAACTATGCGAAAGTTGTATTTAATGAGTATTCTATGTTTCGTTTCATTAGTAGCAAACGGACAATCATTCGATTTTAAAATTGACCATTTTGCCCTTGTGGTGGATAATGTCGATAAAAGTGCTACGTTTTATGGCGACATTTTAGGGCTGACTGAAACCCCGCATCCGGATAAAACACCAGGATTTCGTTGGTTTATTATCAACGGTAGTTCTCAAATACACCTTATCCAAAAAGAATTCGCACCTTTTGAGAAGAACAAATCAATGCACTTGTGCCTTGCAACACAGGATTTAGATGGTGTGATTGCGCATTTGGAAAAAAATAGCATTGCCTACTCAGACTGGCCGGGAAAAGAAAATTCCGTTACTCTAAGAACAGATGGCGTCCGTCAGATCTACGTGCAAGACCCTGATAATTATTGGATAGAGATAAATACTGCCATACATTAGGGATTATATTATGATTAAAGAAATTTTCAAATTAGGTTTTCCATGGCAAACACAAGATCCTTTCCTTTTTTGCGTGTACCATTTAGATCAGTATCCAAAAGGGAAAGAGGATATGTCGCCAGATGCCTCCCTGGAAGGTAGGAATTTAGGTAATGATTTCGTTATCAAGGATGGTTGGCGTATGTATCACGGACAAACCATCCCAGGTTTTCCTGCACACCCGCATCGTGGTTTTGAAACGATTACTATAGTTAATAAGGGCTATTGTGATCATTCGGACTCCTTAGGAGCCGCAGGTAGATTTGGAGAAGGAGATGTGCAATGGATGACAGCAGGAAGTGGTGTTCAGCATTGTGAAATGTTTCCGCTCCTGAGTACAGAAAAAGAAAATACTTTAGAGTTATTTCAGATATGGCTCAACCTACCCAAAGCTAAAAAATTTGTAGATCCACATTTTAAAATGCTTTGGCATGAGGACATTCCCATTATAAAGACAGACAACAGCAGAGTTAAAGTCATCGCAGGTATGTACGAAGCAAAAAACGGCCCTGACCCAACTCCTGATTCTTGGGCAAATGATATGGATAACAATGTGGCCATTTGGAATATTCACATCGAGCCCAATGCGATATTCACACTGCCAAAATCAGTGAATGGCGTAAATAGAACTTTATATTTTTATGAAGGCGACACCCTAGAGATAGCAGGTAAGACGGTACTTCCCAATCATGGTATACAACTAGAATCAACCGAGGATGTAACCATGACCGCAGGCAAGGTAAAAGCACACCTACTCATACTTCAAGGGAAACCTATAAATGAACCAGTGGCAAAATACGGGCCTTTTGTCATGAATACAGAGGAAGAAATAGAAGCTGCAATGAAGGAATATAGGTTGACCCAATTTGGTGGTTGGCCCTGGCGCTATCCAGATCATGTACACGAAAAAGAAAAGGGAAGATTTGCTAAATATCCAGATGGGACACTTATAGAAAAACATGAAGCTAACCCTTAAATTAGCAGCAATATATAACTTGCTCTGGGGTGCTTGGGTCGTACTTTTTCCGAATCACTTTTTTGAATTGGTGGGAATGGAACCTTTAAACCATCCTATGGTATGGCAAGGGATGGGTATGGTCATTGGGGTTTACGGTTTAGGGTATTGGTGGGCATCCTATAATCCAATGCAACACTGGCCCATAGTGGCGGTCGGTTTTTTAGGTAAAATATTTGGACCTTTGGGCTTTCTCCTTAATTACGTACAAGATATAGTACCGTTTGAATTTATATATACCTTAATCACCAATGACTTTATCTGGTGGTTTCCATTTTTTCTCATCTTAAAAAAGGTTCATTACGATTATAAATGGAAATTAACCTAACCAAAAGGCCTTTTACAACTCTTTTAGGGACTTTTTTCTCCTTTGCAGGTCTGTATCATTTTATGAACCCAAACTTTTATTACGGACTTATTCCCGACTATCTACCTTATCCAGTGCTTATAAATTATGGTGTTGGGCTTTTGGAAATTATACTGGGATTGTTAGTACTAGTTCCAAAGTATAGAAAAATAGGCGGTTACGGTATCGTGGCTATTTTACTGCTACTAATTCCGGCTCATATATTTTTCATTAAAACAGGATCCTGTATTCCTACTGGTCTATGTGTTCCCAAATGGATATCTTGGGGCCGGCTACTCATCATTCACCCTTTATTAGTCTATTGGGGGTATACTGTATCTAAAAATTAATGAACAATGATTGAAATACTTAGGATACTATTTGATATGGGGCTCTTGGTACTTATTTGGATGGTTCAGTTAGTCGTATACCCAAGTTTTTTATATTATTCATATGAACAACTTTTAGATTGGCATTCTCGATATGTACAACGGATTTCAATTATGGTAATTCCTTTGATGTTTGGTCAAACCTTGGTATCGGTCTACCAGTTATATCAAGAACAATCATTTTACACGATAGGTACTGGCATTTTAGTGATAGTTACTTGGGTACTTACATTTAGTCTCTTTGTCCCAAGGCACAACGCCATAACAAACCGAGCCTATACCGATAAAACTTTGGCAGATTTAGTTGCGCTAAACTGGTTTAGGACAATTATCTGGACGCTTATATTTATTTGGACTTTAGTTAGATACGTGTAATCTTGGCACCTATGGCCCGTAAACGTTCATCTATATTTTCATACCCACGGTCAATCTGCTCAATATTGTGAATGGTTGAAGTTCCTTTGGCAGAAAGTGCCGCAATCAATAAGGAAACGCCCGCTCTAATATCCGGAGAAGTCATGGTAGTGGCTTTTAGACTAGATTTAAAGTCATGCCCCATGACCGCAGCTCTATGCGGATCACATAGAATAATCTTCGCACCCATATCCAAGAGTTTATCCACAAAGAATAAACGACTTTCAAACATCTTTTGATGAATAACCAGCTCTCCCCTAGCCTGTGTGGCAATTACAAGAATAATGCTCAATAAATCAGGCGTTAATCCTGGCCAAGGTGCATCAGCAATTGTAAGTATAGAACCATCAATATAATTTTGGATTTCATAACCATTTTTGTGCTCAGGAATATAAATATCATCCCCTTTACGTTCCAGCGTAATTCCGAGTTTTCTGAACGTAGTTGGAATTTGACCTAAATCATCCCAACTTACGTTTTTGATGGTCAATTCACTTTTTGTCATTGCTGCGAGACCAACCCAACTGCCGATCTCTATCATGTCCGGTAACATTCTGTGTTCTGTACCCCCTAAGGATTCCACACCATCAATTACCAAAAGGTTAGACCCTACACCCGAGATTTTAGCTCCCATGCGGTTCAACATTTTACACAACTGTTGTAAGTAGGGCTCGCAAGCTGCGTTATATATTGTGGTTTGCCCTTCGGCAAGTACTGCGGCCATAACGATATTCGCGGTACCGGTTACCGAAGCTTCATCCAAAAGCATGTAACATCCCTTGAGTTTTTTAGCTTCTACACCGTAAAAATATTCTTCTTTGTTATATCTGAACTTAGCACCTAATTTAATAAAGCCTTCAAAATGGGTGTCCAGTCTTCTCCTTCCAATTTTATCACCTCCCGGCTTAGGAATATATCCCTTCCCAAAACGAGCAAGTAGCGGACCTACCAACATGATAGAACCTCTTAAACCTCTTCCGTCTTGTTTAAATTGGTCACTTTGTAAATAATCGAGATTTATATCGTCAGCTTTAAACGTATAGGAACCTTTTCCCTTCTTTTGGATTTTGACTCCTAAATCCTCCAAAAGCGAAATAAGTTTATTGACATCTATAATGTCAGGAATGTTGGTAATAGCAACCTTTTCTTGAGTTAAAAGTACTGCGCATAAAATCTGTAAAGCTTCGTTCTTGGCCCCTTGAGGTGTAATTTCACCTGATAGCTGGTGCCCACCTTCTATCTTGAATGTTCCCATCTAAATTTGTAGACGATTAATAGCGTTTTTTACCGCGATTATTATTTCTTTGATTATTCTTATTATTGTTATTGTTATTCCTTGGGGTCTTAGCCACCCTATTCTTTAAAAATTGACCACTATCCGTTAGGTTTTCTCCTTTGGCAGCCAAATCTATTTCCCCATTACTAAGTTCAAACAGATGTTTAAAAATAGCGGAATCATCAACAACATCCTTATTCCAGTTCAGGTAACATTTTTTCATATGGTTAGCAATGGCATATTCCAGACCGGAACGCTTATCCCCTTTTTCCCATTCGACGGCGACATCTATCATACGTTTGATATTATTCCCATAAAAACGATATTTTGGGAAATTTTGCGGATACTCCAACGGCTCTGGACGTTGCCGTAATATTTCCTTTGAGGTAATAGGAAATGGAGATTCTACATCCAATTTAAAATCGGACATAATAAACAACTGATCCCATAGCTTATGCTGAAAGTCAGGCACATCCCGTAAATGAGGTTGTAAATTCCCCATTACGCTAATAATGGCATTGGCTATATTGTTTCTTTCAACAGGGTCTTCTATAGAAACGGCATGGTCCACCATTTTTTGAAAATGACGACCATATTCCGGTATAATTAAATGTGGACGCTCTGTATTGTACTCGAGGTTTTCTACTAATTGCAAATTTGGATTTTTTTACTTAAAAATGTATGAAGAAGTATTCTTATAACGAACGCAAATTAATAAAATTATGGCTTATATACTATTTTAAAGGGATATTACGCCTTCTAAGGCCCCTACTTCTTTATATTTCTGTATTACTTCCTCTGGATTTTTCAGGTTCACAGTAACCGAAACACTGGTATACTTACCTTTTTTGGATTTCTTTGATGTAATTACAGCACCGGTATGATCAAATATTTTATTTATTTGATCAATGTTATCCGAGTCGGTCAATACAATAAATTTATACAAGTAATTTGAAGGCCAACTGGTGGTTTCTGCCAATTGTTCTTTTAGTCTTTCATAAAACTCTTCTGGACTAGTTTCTGCCATTGGTTTCTTTTTTTTTTACAAAGATAACAGGAAACATCTGGTTTTTTGGCATCCTAAGTTTACCTATTTTTGTATTCTTAATTCAGAATAGTAAGCTTGAAACGAATCGTAATTACCGGGGCACCTGGAACTGGAAAAACAGCCATTATCAAGGAATTGGAAACTTCTGGTTTCTTTTGTTTTCATGAGTTTATCCGCAGCATGACATTTGAAGCTAAAAATGAGCAACATCCAGATAGGGTTCTAACGAATCCCATTGCCTTTGTAAGCGATTCTAAACAGTTTAACAAACAGTTATTGGAAGGCAGACGAAAACAACATGATTCCGGGCAGGATATCCCACAAGATGTAATATTTTATGACCGTGGAATGCCAGACGTGTTGGCTTATATGAACTATTTTGAACAAGCCTATGAGACCGATTTCCTTATCGCTTGTGAAAGACATACATACGATCACATTTTTTTACTTCCACCTTGGGAGGCTATTTACATTCAGGACAATGAAAGATTGGAGACCTATCAACAAGCAACAGAAATCCACGAACATTTAAAGCATACCTACACTTCTCTAGGTTATGATATTAAGGAAGTGCCATTTGGAACCGTACCGGAGAGAATAGCGTTTATAGAGAATCATCTAAATAATTCACATGGATAAAAATCCCTTCGAAATTCTTTTACAATATTGGGGATTTACATCTTTTAAAGATTCGCAGGAAAAAATTATAAATTCCGCATTAGAGGGCAGAGATGTTTTAGCCCTCTTACCTACTGGTGGAGGAAAATCTATTTGTTTTCAAGTTCCGGCGATGGCGCAAAAAGGAATTTGCATCGTAGTATCTCCGTTGATTGCCCTAATTCAAAACCAGGTTTCCAATCTCAAACAATTAGGAATCAAGGCGATAGGATTAACAGGCAGTATGAATTTTGATGAAGTAAACAATCAACTGGACAACTGCGTATATGGAGGCTACAAGTTTCTTTACATTTCGCCCGAACGGCTAGGTATGGAACTTATACAAGAACGTATTCAACAAATGAACGTGAACCTCTTCGTTATAGATGAGGCACATTGTATTTCTCAATGGGGACATGATTTTAGACCTGCTTATCTTAAGTGCTCTGTATTGCGAGAACTACATCCAAGCGTACCTTTTATGGCACTTACCGCTACAGCCACGGCAAAAGTAGCAGATGATATTGTTAACACCTTAGACCTTATAGCTCCACTAATCCAAAAAGACTCCTTCTCTAGAAAAAATATATCCTTTAAAGTTTTAAAAGAAGAAGATAAAAGGTACTGGTTAAAAGCGTATTGCACTAAATTAAAAACCAGTGGTATTGTTTATGTAAGAACCCGAAGGCTTGCAGAAGAAGTAGCTGGCTATCTTTTGAGCTGTGGTATACCTTCAACTTATTATCATGGCGGTATAACGGAAAAAGAGAAGAAAAAGAAGCTCGAGCAATGGCTAGAAAATCAGACTAAAATAATGGTTGCAACTAATGCATTTGGAATGGGAATAGATAAACCGGATGTGGCTCTGGTTATTCATTATCAAGTTCCCGATTGTTTAGAAAACTATTTTCAAGAAGCTGGGAGAGCCGGGAGGGATGGCTTCCCCGCCGAAGCGATATTAATTACGAACAAAACAGATCAAGAACAGGTAAAAAAACAATTTTTGGATATTTTGCCAGAGATTCCCTTTATTAAACTGGTATACAACAAGCTAAATAACTACTTGCAGATTGCATACGGAGAGGGTTCTGGGCATACCTATAGATTAAATTTTAACGCATTCTGCGCTACATACAATTTAAATTCCCTACTCACCTATAACGTATTGAGAATATTGGATAGAAATTCGGTCCTCGCATTAGCTACGTCGTTTGCACGAAAGGTAACTGTTCATTTCACCGCATCTAAAGAACACTTGTTCGATTATATCGAAAGAAATCCAAAGCTGGCCGATCTTATAAAAATCGTACTACGAACGTATGGGGGTATTTTTGAGCATGAAACCCTGATAAATACCCTTTTATTATCCAAAAAACTAAATACCGACGAAAACAGCGTCATTGCAGGGTTAGAAAAACTAGCATCGGAAGATATTATAAATTTTAAGGGTTCTCATAGCGATTTAGAACTTACCTTTCTGGTACCACGCGAAGATGAAAGCACCATAAACCCATTTGCCAAAACGGTAATAAACCAAAACAAATTAAAGGAAGAGCAGGTAAAACAAATGTTAGCCTATACTAATAATGACAAGATATGTAGGAGTCAACAACTATTATCATACTTCGGGGAAACACATACGCACCCATGCGGACATTGTGATGTTTGCGTTGCTATGCGACATTCAAATAGCAATACTAGTAAAATCAAAGAGGATATTGTAACACTTCTGATATCAAACCCCTTAACTTCTAGACATATACAGCAAGCATTGGAATCAGAGACTACTATTGCTTTAATAGCCTTACAAGAGCTACTTGAAGACGGGGAAATTAAATTAAACGATAAAAACCAGTATCATTTATCTTAAGGAATCATGACAGACTTACGAATAGTATTTATGGGAACACCAGATTTTGCAGTTGGAATCCTCAATGCACTTTGCGAACAAGGGTTTACTATTGTTGGTGTAATAACCGCTCCGGACAGACCTGCTGGTAGGGGAAGGAAATTAAACCAATCAGCGGTGAAAAAATACGCTTTGGAACATAATCTAAAAGTATTACAACCAACAAACCTTAAACATCCGGAGTTTCTTAAAGAACTAAAAGCCCTCCAGGCCAATCTGCAAATTGTGGTGGCCTTTCGCATGTTACCTAAAGCTGTATGGCAACTTCCAGCGCTAGGCACATTTAATCTGCATGCTTCTTTACTACCAGAGTATCGCGGAGCAGCTCCTATTAATTGGGCGATTATGAACGGTGAGACCAAAACTGGGACAACAACCTTCTTTATTGACGAAAAAATTGATACCGGGGCCATAATTCTTCAAGATGAGATTCCTAT
Source organism: uncultured Maribacter sp. (assembly GCA_964353165.1). Taxonomy (GTDB): domain Bacteria; phylum Bacteroidota; class Bacteroidia; order Flavobacteriales; family Flavobacteriaceae; genus Maribacter. The sequence goes on along the minus strand of CAYGUY010000091.1, from coordinate 3,157 downwards.
AATACCTAATGAAGATGCTGGGCAGCTGCATGACCGCTTAATGGAGTTAGGAGCACACACTGTTTTAAAAACCGTAGCACGCATTAAAGAAGGTAATCTAACTACTACCGTACAACAGAATACCAGTAATCTAAAACTCGCTTATAAGCTCGACCGCGAAACGTGTAAAATTAATTGGAATCTAGGATTGGAAAAAATACACAACCATATTAAAGGGCTAAGTCCCTATCCGGCAGCTTGGAGCAAGCTGCTAATGAATAATCAAGAGTTGATCGTAAAAATTTATAAGGTAGAAGTTGAAAAAGCGGAACACAACTTACAACCTGGAGTACTAGTAGTTGATAAGAAAGAAATACGGGTTGCCGCAAACAAAGGCTTTATAAAACTGAAGGAAATTCAGTTACAGGGTAAAAAAAGAATGGCTACGGAAGCCGTGTTGAACGGTTTAATTATATCTAAAAATGCAATTTTCAGGTAAAGCCCCTATATAATAGGGCTGCGGGAATCGTAAAAAAAACCCTACTTTATCAACAAACCCCCCGAGTTATCAACAAAATAGGGGATTTACAGCCGTTTTACTTGTGTTGGTCGTAAATCCCTATAAATTTGTTCAAAGGTTTAAACTTATTTTAACAACAATTAATTTAATCACATTATGAACAAAACAGAATTGATTGATGCAATGGCGGCAGACGCTGGCATCACAAAGGCAGCGGCTAAGAAGTCTTTAGAGTCTTTTTTAGGAAATGTTGAAGGTTCTTTGAAAAAAGGAAACAGAGTTTCTTTAGTTGGTTTCGGATCTTGGTCCGTATCAAAAAGAAATGCAAGAGAAGGTAGAAACCCATCAACTGGAAAAACTATCCAAATTGCAGCTAAGAATGTTGTGAAGTTTAAAGCTGGTGCCGATTTAGGTAACGCAGTAAACTAATCCATACAGATACAATAGTAAAAGCGCTTTTATTTAAGCGCTTTTTTTGTTTGTATATTTTGACTATTAACAAGAATTGTCTTATTTTAGAAATTGAGTTGTTTCATAAATATCAAAAACTAATGCCCGAAAAAGGTAAACTCTTAATCGCAGAACCATCCTTAACTGGAGATGTGTCCTTTAATAGATCTGTAGTTTTACTTGCAGAACACAATAAAGAAGGTTCCGTTGGATTTATTTTGAACAAACCTCTAGAATATCATATCAATGACCTTGTTAGTGAAATACTAATTCCTTTTCAAGTGTATAACGGTGGTCCGGTAGAGCAGGACAATTTATATTTCATTCACAAAGTACCACATTTGATTGATAACAGTATCGAAATTTCGGACGGTATTTATTGGGGTGGTGATTTTGAAAAGACCATTTCACTTATAAATGAAAAGGTAATTTCCGAAGATGATATCCGTTTCTTTTTAGGGTACTCAGGATGGTCGTCCTTGCAGTTAGATGAAGAGCTTTCTTCAAAATCGTGGATTGTTGTAGCGAATCAATACCAAAGCCAAATCATAAAAAAATCTTCCATTGCCTTTTGGAAAGAAAAAATGGTAGAACTTGGTGGAGATTATCTTTTATGGTCAAATGCACCAGAGAATCCAAGCCTGAATTAAGCGATTAAACGCGCTACTGTATTCAACTTTCCAATTAAATCTCTACTGACGGTATTTATAAATACTTTTTTACGGTATTTATAAACCGGAATAATACCACTAATGGTATTGGTGATAAAAATCTCGTCAGCTTTTTGCAATTCAAATGGAGAAATAGACGCTTCCTGAAACTGGTAGCTTACAGATTTATCTAGAATTTCTAATATTTTTTTTCTCAGAATTCCGTTTAAACATCCATCCTGTAAAGGAGGGGTCTTAATAAGGTTTCCAGATACTACAAACACATTGCCATTCAACGCTTCTACTACCATTTTATCACTATTTATAAGCAAGCAATTTTGAAAATCGTTCTCTTTGGCAAAAATGCTACCCACTACGTTTAAAACTCGATTATTGGTTTTTAGATTGGATAGCATATCCTTATTGACATAAAAATCCTTGAATAATTCAACCTCATAAGGGGCTTCTGAAATCGTATAGAAAGGATGGTCTAATTCCTTAACTTCTACACAATAAGAAATACGATTGGTCGCAGGTAGGTATAAACCTCCATCATTCCTGAAAACGGTAAAACGAACCCGATAAGCTTTATTCTCGTCATTCCCTTTCAGCGTTTTTATAATCTGGGCCTCTAGGAATTCCATGGTAAATTCCATAGGAATTTCCATTCTAATAATCCGCATAGAAGACATCAACCTTAGATAGTGCTCTTCAAGGAAATAAATACGTCCATTGACCACTCTAATAGCTTCAAAAAGCGAATCTCCATAACGGAGTCCCCTATTTGTATGATTTAAAAAAGGAGTGTTGTCTGACAGCAAGTTGCCGTTAAAATTTACCATAAAAAAAGCCTTATAAAAATAAGGCCCAAATATACTGTAAATACCTAATAATTTATTTGGAACCCAAGACTTGTTTTAAATCAGAAACCTGATTCGCCCACAACATCTTAGACTCTTCTACTTCGTCATCTTCTGCAAAATCTGTAATAAATAGAGATACATCTTTTGTTATCTCATCTACAATAATTTTCATTTCAAAATAGGAATCATCCTCATTTTCCTCCCATGAAAAACGCACAAACTCATCCGTTTTTCTTTTTAACAGTAATGCCTCTTCCTCTGCACCATCCCATATAAAAATAAACTTCTCTCCTCGCGAATTCACATTGTCCGCAAACCATTCGGACAAACCGGAAGGCGTAGCCAAATATTGGTAAAGTAGTTGCGGTGAAGACTGTATTACAAATTCAATTTCAAATTTTATTTTATCATTCATTTCATACCTCTTTATAATGCCCAATATATATATTTCTAAATGATAAAAAAATAAAAGACCGGTATTATTTTTTTGAGCTAGTATTGTAGGTGATCCTAAAATAAACTTTATATTTGCAGCCGTTTTGGACTATGCTTTAAGTAGGTATCATTTCAATATTATCTAAGTTGTTCTTTTATAAAAGCAATGCATTGATAATTTAGAAAATAATATCAGGCGATTTTATGGCGAGGTAGCTCAGTTGGTTAGAGCGTCGGATTCATAACCCGGAGGTCGGGGG
>CAYGUY010000090.1:5389-14147 GCA_964353165.1 uncultured Maribacter sp. | reverse complement strand
GGTCTTCGACTGAGCTCAGACTGACACGGTGGTTTTTGATTCATCCATTGAAAAAGCATCCAGTTGAAACTAAGTTTTATTTTCCAAGACATAACTCTTGACTTCTTTTTCCCAGGGTTATCAATTTCTGGTATTCGTAAGCAACCTATTCACCATGTTTACAATGTCACACTGAGCGCAGTCGAAGCGCTTACGAAGATAAATCCGGTTTGTATTTGAAATGCGACGCGTTCCTACATTCTGCCAAAAACTGAATAGTATCAAAATCATTATTGATTAATCCTATCTTTTTCGCCCTTGACCATCCCTTGATTCTCTTTTCAAAGAGTATAGCAGCTATCACATCTTGAAACTCCAAATGGTATTTAACCGTTAGCGGTCTTCTAAAAAACGTATAGCATGATTTAAAATATCCTAGTCGATGTTGCATCCAACGCTTGTCAAAATCTCCTGTGATACCAGTATAAAAGGAACCATCAGAGCATTGTAGTATATACACGATATATGAATTCATTATTAAACTTTTTAGTGCCAAGAGGTCTGCGACTGCGCTCAGACTGACAATGGGCCAATCGCCACAATTAATCTAAAGAAGTTACAAATTCAAAAACAATTCTGTTCCCAAGAGGTCTTCGACTGCGCTCAGACTGACATTCTGAAAACGGTCATCATCAAGGCAAAGGAAGCACAAAGACAACCCCTATTTCTGGTAAAGAGCTCTTCGACTCCGCTCAGACTGACAATAGAGTACTGTCATCCTGAGCGCAGTCGAAGGACTCAAATGTATCTTACTTCCCCAACATCAACAACTCATTGCAGCGTACCTCCGTGAAATAGCGCTTTTCGCCTTCCTTGGTTTCATAGGAACGGTGTGTTAATTTACCATCAACAGCCACCTGTTTGCCTTTGGTCAAATAGTTTTCTACGATATCGGCCGTTTTGCCCCAAGCAACGATATTATGCCATTGGGTGTCCTCTACTTTTTCTCCGTTAGCATTCTTGTAGCTATCAGTGGTCGCTATTGAAAATTTCGCAAGTTTGGCGCCCCCGTCAAGGGTTACGATTTCTGGATCTTGACCTAAGTTTCCGATTAACTGTACTCTGTTTTTAAGTGCGTTCATAATAGTATATTTAAGTATTAAACTGTTTGTAACATCAAGCCACCATGACTCGACACTGCAAACCTAAATCCGCCTTCAATAGTTACTCGGTTACAAAATACTTACTTTCGTTTGTAATCGTTTGTTGTCGTTTGTAAACTTTTTATACACTGATTTTCAGTTTATTAAAAAAATAATTAGTTTTTAAAATATTTCAATTATCTTTCTATTTCAAAACTTAGTAAACAGAAACTCCATGAAATTAGCCATACACAACTGGATGCGGGCAGAGTCTTTAGAAGATACGATGGCGCGTATTTCGACCATGGGATACACGCATTTAGAACTTCAGGGAACTCCAGAAAACTATGACACCAAAGAAGTTAAAAAACTTTTAGACAAATACCGGCTTCAATGCTGGGGCTCTGTTACCTTGATGCTAGAGGAACGAAATATGCTCGCTAAAGATGTGGCACAACGTCAACTATCCGTACAATATGTATTGGATGTCGCTAAAATGGTAAAAGAACTTGGGGGTAAAGTAATTTCTTTGGTTCCCGCTACCGTAGGTAAAATAGTACCAGATGCACGGCCTGAAGAAGAATGGAAATGGGCCGTTGAAGGCGTTAAAGAGGTATACGCTTTTACCGAGGCAAACGGACTCAAAATTGGCATTGAACCCATTAACAGATTTGAGACCTATTTTATTAATCGTGGAGCACAAGCACTAGCCTTGGCTGAAGCTGTTGGTCCCAATTGCGGTGTTTGTCTCGATACCTTTCACATGAATTTAGAGGAAGCCGATATGTTCGCCACCATGAAAAAGGTAGGCGACAGATTGATTAATTTTCATGTAGCGGACAACAATCGTATGGCTCCTGGAATGGGACATCTAGATTGGAAACGCATTATGGACACCCTTACCGAAATTGGGTATAACGAGATGCTATCGGTGGAGTTTTGTCCGCCCATAGACCGAACACCTGCTAACCGGTACCCCAATTCTATAGATACAGCGCCTGTTGGCTTAAGTGAAGAACAACTCAAATTTCTACAAGATCATGGAAGCTCGGCAATGACCGAAGAATTTTATTCCATGTTAACGAAAAAGTCGGCTGAAACGTTGAAACCGTTTTTGTAGATTAGATAGAAACAGGAACCAAGAGAGAAGAATCAGGACGCGATTTCCACCCTCTACCCTCTAAAAACTAATTACCCTATGAAAATCACCAACGTAGAAGCTTTTTGGCTGCGATGCCCCATCCCAAAAGAAAAACAACATTTTTCGGATTATGGCTTATTGACCAATTTCGACATGACCCTAGTCGTAGTTACCACAGATTCCGGATTGCAAGGATTTGGCGAGGCAAAAGCAGCTGTTGGTTCTTCAGGTTCTTGTGCCAGTATTGTAAGCTGTATAGAAAACGAAATCAAACCCATTATACTTGGAAAGGATGCCCGACACATTTCCCGCATATGGGAACATATCTATAACGGTACCAGAGACCATTATTCCTTATCCAGAGGACGCAAATTCCCTATTTTAGGCAGACGAGGTTTAACCGTATCCGCTATGAGTGGTATTGACACCGCCCTTTGGGACTTAAAAGGAAAAGCTTTAGGCGTACCCGTAGTAGAACTCCTGGGCGGCAGCTGCAGGGATAAAATGCCAGCCTATGCCAGTGGTGGCTGGGCTAAAGTTGACGCCATCGGGGAGCAACTCCTCTCCTATACCAATAAAGGGTTTTCAGGCGTAAAAATGCGGGTAGGTATTATGGATAACGCAGTACAAGCAAGTATTGACCGTGTAAAGGCGGCACGAGAAGCATTGCCCGACAACATCAAATTAATGACCGACGCCCACGGAACCTTTAGCGTTCCGGAAGCGAAACAATTTTGTAGAGGAGTTGAAGATTGTAATATTTATTGGTTTGAGGAACCTATAAGTCCTGACAACAAAATTGGTACCTCGGAAGTACGGGCCAATACGCATATTCCTATTGCAGCCGGCGAAAGCGAATACACCGCATTTGATGTTCGGGATCTGATTGCAGAGCGCGCTTTGGATGTACTACAACCAGATTGTGCGATTATTGGCGGTATCACCGAAGCCATGCGCGTAGCACAATTGGCACATACCTACCAACTAGAATTGGCGCCACACTGTTGGGGATCTGCCTTTTCGTTTATGGCAGGTGCTTCGGTAGCTTTTGCATCACCCTCGGCCAACGTTATCGAATTTTCCTTAGGTGGAAATCCAATGATGTACGACCTGGTTCAGGAACAAATTAGCGTAGATGAAAACGGTATGCTCCCCGAACCGGACAGACCGGGCTTGGGACTAACCCCAAACTGGGATTTTGTAAATGAATTTAAACAATAAGACAATGGCAAAAGCAATACACATCAATCACGTAGCCTTGGTAGTAAGCAACTTAGAGGAAGCCTGTAAATTTTACGAACATGAATTGGGTTTGGAACCCATTCCAGCCTTTCTTTTTGATTATCCAACGGCCTTCTTCAAATTTAATGAGGAGCAGCAATTACACCTTACGGAATGGGAAGATGCGTATTCTTTCCGTGGTCATATTTGTGTACAAGTAGATGATATCAACACTATATTTTATAGAATGAAGGAACTCGGTGTCATCGACATAAAACCATGGGGACATGTGCGGCAATTACCGGATGGTCCTATTCAAATGTTCGTACGCGATCCTTCGGGGAATCTCATTGAAATCTCCTGCGCACCAGATGCTAAAATCGACCCGAAAATATTCGAGGACGAACTGTTTAAAGAAGGGATTTATGTGTCCGGCAGAAACGATTTTAGAGGCTATAAGACCAAGGATGCTACTTTATACCACAAGAAATAAATGGGGCATACAATTCTATTATTGGAAACGATTGCCGATGAGGCAATGCAAATACTTGAAGCATCAAATCATCTAACTATAATCACTGGTTTTGACGAAAGTACCTTACAACAAGCCATAAGATCGCATCAAATAGATGCCATTATCACCCGTGGCAAAGGTCAGGTTAGGCTACCATTGATGAATCAACTTCCATCCCTAAAAATCATAGCCCGTTGCGGAGTGGGATTGGATAATATTGATGTAACCGAAGCGACAAAAAGAGGCATTAAAGTCGTAAACGCACCCAACTCAAATGCCGACACCATAGCAGAACACACCATCTCCTTACTTTTGATTTTACAACGCAACCTGTATAACGCCATTACCATGGTCAAGGAAGACCGATGGCAGGAACGGGCCAGTTATACAGGAGATGAAATACATGGAAAAACCCTTGGGATTTTAGGCATGGGAAACATTGGAAAAAAAGTGGCCCACATAGCGGATGCAATGGGAATGACAGTCATTTACTGGAGTGCACAAAAAGAGGACGTCCCCTATGCTTTTGAATCTTTTGAAACGGTTTTAAAAACGGCGGATTGCATCAGCCTTCATCTTCCGTTGACAAAAGAAACAGAAAAGCTGATAGACAATAAAGCCTTATCACTATTCAAACCCAGTGCCCTACTCATTAATACGGCTAGAGGAGGAATCATCGACCAGAAGGCATTGACCACTGCCTTGACAGAGAACAAAATTGCCGGTTTTGCTGCAGATGTACTGGCAACAGAACCACCAGAGCTAAACGATACCATCACCAAACATCCAAATACCTACATTACTCCACATGTAGGTAGTCTCACAAGCACAACCTACACCAAAATGTGCACCATGACCGTGGAAAACACCTTGGCTATATTAAACAATAAAACCCCATCGGAAAACTGTATTTTCAATAATAAAGAGCTAACATCCTAATAAAATTAAAACATGAAATATATCTCATTATCCAGTTTCCTTATTTATCTCGTCTCCAATATCGCTATTGCACAGGTTACAGTAAATCAAGATCGCTTAGAGCAACGCATTTTTGACCTAGCAAAATTTGGGATTCAAGCAAACGGGGAAACAGAACGAGTTGCTTTTAGCGATGCGGATGCAGCAGCGCAACAATGGGTAATAGAAACGCTTAAGGATTTAGAACTAAACGTCCACATAGATTATGCAGGAAATATAATTGGAAGACGTGAAGGGGAAAAACCAACTTTGAAACCTATTTCTTTCGGCTCCCATATAGACCGCGTCCCTAATGGAGGCAATTATGATGGTTGCGTTGGATCTATGGCTTCCTTGGAGGTTTTGGAAGTACTTAAGGAAAAGAATATCAAAACGGACCATCCTCTGGAAATTATTATTTTTTCCAACGAGGAAGGCGGTGTGATGGGTAGCAGGGCCATTGCCGGCCATTTAGGAAAAGAGGCCCTTTCTGTAGTGAATTCAACAGGTTATTCCATGGGAGAAGGAATTATGAGACTAGGAGGAGACACAACACGCATAGCGGAAGTAGCGCGTAAAAAAGATGAATTAGCGGCATTCCTAGAATTACACATAGAACAAGGCGGCACGCTTGAAAAGGAAAACATACAAATAGGCATTGTGGAAGGTATCGTTGGTCTTAAATGGTGGGAAGTGGAATTTACAGGTTTTGCTAACCATGCAGGAACAACACCCATGAACGCAAGACAAGATGCGTTGTTGGCAGCAGCAAAATTTATAGTTGCCGTAAACGAGGTAACCAATAGTTTTAAGGGAGCTCAAGTAGGAACTGTTGGTATGATTAAAGCAGACCCAGGCGCTCCTAATGTAATCCCCGGAAAGGTGGTCACAAGTCTAGAGATCCGAGACCTATCCTTGAAAGTGATTGGCAAGGTATATGAAGCTATCAAAACCAAAGCGAATGAAATCGCAAAGAACTCCAATGTACAAATTGAATTCCGACCGCTGGACACAACCGCAGACCCAGCTATAATGACCGCTGCTATTCAAGATGAAATTGCTGCATCTGCTGCTAATCTAGGCCTTACAACAAAAAGACTGCCCAGTGGTGCCGGACATGATGCGCAGGATATGGCATTGATTGCCCCTACCGGAATGATATTCGTACCAAGCAAAGGCGGAATAAGCCATTCCCCAAAAGAGTTTACTTCTGCCGAGGATATGGCCAACGGAGCCAATGTGTTATTGCAAACCATTTTGACTTTGGATAAGAAATTAAACTAAAAAAATCTATGACGAACGTTTTGAAATTTCCATCCCTTTTACTTTTAATACTTCTTGGCTCTTGCGGACCAAACGGTGAAATTTTTGAGGATGCCATCTGTATAGAAAATGTAGGCGTCATTCATCCTGAGGACGGATTGATTGAAGGTCAAACTGTCATTATTCACGGGGACAAGATCATGAAAGTAGCACCATCGAAAGCGTTGCACCTATCCCCAAAAAACAACATCATCGATGGTACTGGGAAATACTTGATGCCCGGTCTTTGGGACGCACATGTACATTTTGCTTATATAGAAGATTTAGCGCCTAGCATGTTCGATTTGTTTTTAGGATATGGCATCACGAGTGTTCGAGACACTGGCGGTAGAATCGACTTTGTCAAAATGTGGAAAGACAAGGCATTGGCGAACCCAAACGATGCACCTAGAGTAATGATAGCCGGCCCTTTACTGGATGGCACGCCCAATGTATATGATGGTAGCACTCCGAAGCACCCTCCCCTATCGGTTGGCTTGCAAACGGTTGAGGCCGCGGCCAAGAAAGTAAACGAACTAGATAGCTTAGGTGTTGATTTGCTGAAAGCCTATGAAATGCTCACTACGGAACAGTTTACTATCATTACAAAAATGGCAAAGGAAAAAGGACTCAAACTAACGGGTCACGTTCCCTTAAGTATGGATGTTATTACTGCTTCGAATGCAGGTCTTAACAGTATGGAGCACATGCGTAATTTGGAATTGTCCTGTGCATCGAATTCCGAAGAATTACTACAACAGCGATTACTACTGCTGCAAGCCGAAAAGGATAGTCATGGAGGTACTTTGAGAAGCAAAATCCATGAACTTCAAAGGGAAACGGCAGTTAAGAACTATGATGCGAATAAAGCAGACGAGATTCTTACAGTTTTGGCTAAAAACCAAACATGGCAAATTCCGACCCTTGCTTTAGCTACATTCTATACCAATCGCCATTTTGAAAATCCTGAATGGCAAGAAAGTATTGCCTATTTACCAGAAGGGATTGAACAAAATTGGAAAAAAAATAAAGCATCCATAGCTAATGTGCCGGTTAGCCCATTTCAAGATCAGTACTCTGATTGGCTTGTCAGAATGGTTAAAAAAATACACGAAGCAAAAATTGAAATCATGGCTGGAACCGATTGCCCGATAGCCCTTTTAACCCCTGGTCTCAGTTTACACGAGGAATTAGCAATGTTAGTTCAAGCAGGTCTCACTCCGTTAGAAGCAATAAAAACAGCCACTGTAAACCCTGCAAAATATTTTAATTTAGAGCAGGATCTAGGGTTAGTACAAGAAGGTATGTGGGCCGATTTGGTGTTGCTTGATGCGAACCCAATTGAAGATATCACAAACACCAAAAGTATCAACGCCGTGATTAAGAATGGAAAATATTTTGACAAAAATCAATTGAGTGCGCTCCTTAAACGAGCCCGAAATCCTGAGCAGTAAAAAAAAGGAATTGATTTCACTTTCCTAAACATTTCCTTTATCGTTATATTAGACATCTATTTTAACCCAAGAACATTCAAAAATGAAAAAAATAATCACTGCTTTAGTACTTACACTGTTGTTTAGTAGTCCCATAGCTTGGTCACAAACCAAATTAGAAATTTCCGATGTAGTAGGAGCCATAACAAAAGAGGCAAACGAAAATTCACAATTAGAACGGCTAGCGCATGAGCTAATGGATGTGAACGGACCTAGATTAGTGGGTACTCCACAAATGAAAACGGCACACGACTGGGCGGTTAAGGAATACTCCAAATGGGGTATTAGTGCAGAAAATCAGCAATGGGGAACATGGCGCGGATGGGAAAGAGGCATCACGCATGTAGACATGATTTCACCGAGAATCGCTTCTTTACATGCGACCCAATTGGCTTGGAATCCCGGTACAGGAAAAAAAGGAGTTACAGCTGCTCTAATTACCTTACCGACAATAAGCGATTCCATCGACTTTGCAAAATGGCTGCCTAATGTAAAAGGAAAAATAGTCATGGTGAGTATGCTGCAGCCCACAGGTAGACCAGACTATAACTGGGAGGAATTTGCAACTGAGGAATCTTTCGCAAAAATGAAAACCGAACGTGAGGCACAAGAAACTACGTGGCGCGAAAACATGCGAAATACCGGATACTCTAGCAGAACCTTAAACAAAGCCTTGGAGAAAGCAGGTGCTGCCGGGATTGCACAGTCTCGATGGTCAAACGGGTTCGGAGCTAACAAGATTTTTAGTGCAGGAACGGATAATATTCCGGTCGTTGATTTATCGCTGGAAGACTACGGAATGTTGTATAGAATGGTAGAACATGGTTCAAAACCGGAAATAAAGATTGTGGCAGAATCAAAAGAATTGGGCGAAGTACCTACTTTTAATACCATAGCTACTATACCGGGCACTGAGTTTCCAGATGAGTACGTTATACTTTCCGCACATTTTGATTCATGGGACGGAGCAACAGGGGCAACCGATAATGGCACAGGAACCATCACCATG
>CAYGUY010000090.1:0-5289 GCA_964353165.1 uncultured Maribacter sp. | reverse complement strand
TTCATGGGACGGAGCAACAGGGGCAACCGATAATGGCACAGGAACCATCACCATGATGGAAGCTGCTCGTATCCTAAAAAAAGTATATCCAAATCCTAAAAGAACTATACTAATAGGACATTGGGGCAGCGAGGAACAGGGGCTTAACGGGTCAAGGGCCTTTGTAGAAGACAATCCGAAAGTTGTGGATGGTGTCCAGGCTGTATTTAATCAGGATAATGGTACGGGTCGTGTGGTAAGGCTTTCAGGGCAAGGTTTTCTACATGCCTACGACTACTTGGGAAAATGGATGGAAGCGGTTCCAGAGGATATCACAAAACATATAGAAACAACCTTCCCGGGCAGTCCGGCCGGCGGTGGATCTGACTACGCTTCCTTCGTAGCGGTAGGAGCTCCTGCATTCTCCCTTAGTTCTTTAAGTTGGAGCTATTGGAATTATACCTGGCATACGAATTTGGACACCTACGATAAAATTGTCTTTGATGATGTACGAAGCAATGCAATCCTAACAGCTATTTTGGCCTATATGGCATCTGAAGATACAGAGAAGACCTCAAGAGAGAAAGCAACTTTAATCGGTACAAGCCGCAGAACGGGTGAGCCATTAGTGTGGCCAACACCTAGAAGTCCCAATAGAAAAGGTGGATTAGATTAAAAACTAGCTGTCACACTGAGCGCAGTCGAAATGCATATTAGCTAAATGGTTCTCGACTAAGATCGAACTAACAGAAAAGGTGCCACTAATTATCTAAAATTCGTTGATGTATTTTAAAAATATCTAAAAAGTTAGACCACCCCTGATTTTACGAATCACTTTATTTGAAGAAAACTACCATCTAAATTTATACTAAATGAAAACCATAAAACTACTCCTCATTGCACTGCTTATCCTTCCGATAACCATGCAATCTCAACGAAGAAAAAAGAAAGCTGCTGAACCTGTTATTAGCGTTCAAGATTCCATGTTTCACGGTCTAAAATGGCGAAATATTGGTCCGTTTAGAGGGGGCAGAAGCGTTGCATCTTCAGGAGTTGTGGGTCAGCCAATGACCTATTACAACGGAACTGTTGGTGGTGGTGTCTGGAAAACCACGGACGACGGCATCACTTGGAAAAACATATCGGACGGTTTCTTCAAAACCGCTACCGTAGGTTCAATTGCCGTCTCGGAGACGAATCCGAATATTGTCGTAGTAGGAATGGGAGAGCACGCGGCCCGAGGTGTAATGACCTCTATGGGAGATGGAATATACAAATCTACGGACGCAGGAAAAACTTGGAAGCATATGGGTCTGGATGAAACAAGACACATCTCAGATGTGATTATTGACCCAACGAATCCTGATATTATTTTCGTGGCAGCACAAGGCGCGCAATATGGACCAAATGCACAGCGAGGTATTTACCGTTCTACCGATGGGGGCACTACTTGGGAAAACGTACTTTTTGTTGATAACAATACAGGAGCATCCGACCTGAGTATGGATATGAAAAATCCATCCATTTTATACGCTGCCATGTGGCAACATCGCAGGTATCCTTGGATCATGGAATCTGGGGGAGAGAAATCCGGACTTTATAAGTCTACAGATGGTGGCACTACTTGGGAACAAATGAAAGAGGGCTTACCTAAGGAATTTGGAAAGGCGGGAATATCAGTATCCAGAGCAAATCCGGAACGTGTTTTTGCCGTCATAGAGGCGGAAGGTGAAAAAGGCGGCGTATACCGTTCGGACGACGCAGGTAAAAAATGGACGCAAGTAAACAAAGATCGCATCAATATCGCCCGATCTTGGTACTACATGGAAATTTTTGCCGATACCCAAAATGAAAATATCGTGTATGTGCTAAACGCACCGGTTACCAAATCCATCGATGGAGGTAAGACCTTTACACCCCTTGCAACGCCTCATGGAGATAATCATCATTTATGGATTCATCCGAACGATAATCAGAAAATGATCAACTCTAATGATGGAGGGTCTAATGTTTCCAACAATGGAGGACAAAGTTGGAGTACCCAAGAAAATCAGAATACCGCACAATTCTATAGGGTAATTACAGATAATTTAGTTCCCTACAACGTTTACGGAGGACAACAGGATAACTCCACCGTTGCAACAGCATCCCGCACAAACGGAAGAGGCATCGGATGGAAGGACTGGAACGCTACCGCAGGCGGGGAAAGTGCCTTTTTAGCCTTTGACCCGGATAATCCTGTTATCGTTTATGGTGGAACCTACCAAGGAAACATAGATAAATGGGATGCCGCTACCGGGGAATCCAAATCCATAAAACAATATCCCGAATTGGGGCTAAGTGTGGCGCCAAAGGATTCAAAATATCGGTATAATTGGAACGCCCCTATTATTACATCTCCCCATGACCGAAATACCATTTATCATGCAGGGAACGTAGTATTCAAATCTACCGATGAAGGGCAAAGCTGGACCACTATTAGTCCAGACCTTACACGAAACGAAATAGACAAGCACGGACCCGGCGGAGGACCCTATACAAACGAAGCCGCTGGTGGAGAAAATTACAATACCATTACCTACTTGACCGAATCTCAACATGAGGAAGGTGTACTATGGGCAGGGACAGATGATGGGCTACTCCAAGTAACGCGTGACGGAGGGAACAACTGGACCAATGTTACACCTACAGGTATCACAGACGATATTATCAATTCTATTGAGGTATCACCCCATGATGCTGCATCCGCCTATGTTGTGGTGATGCGCTATAAATCCATGGATTTGAGCTCCTATATTTTTAAGACGTCGGATTATGGCCAGACATGGACAAAAATAATAAACGGGATTACCGGAGAACATACTTTTGCCAGAGTAGTTCGTGAGGATAAAGTTCAAAAAGGACTCCTTTATGCAGGTACCGAAACAGGTCTATTTATCTCGCTGAACGATGGTGCAAACTGGCAGCCTTTTCAGCTGAATCTGCCTGTTGTTCCTATTAACGATATCACGATTCAAGACAATGATTTAGTGATCGCGACATCTGGTCGTGCTTTTTGGATTTTGGATGATGTGGCAGCGATTCAGAACATCGCCAAAACCAAGGAATCATTTAGTATTTTTAAGCCTAAGGACACTTATCTCTATTTTGGGGGACATACCGAAAAACCGGTTCAAGGTTTAGGCCAGAATCCCAAAAGCGGGGTAACTTTCGATTATTATCTCGAAAGCGCAATGGACTCCACAAAACTAAGCCTGGAAGTCCTTCAAAATGGAAAGGTGATACGTACCATCACCAATCAGAAACCAAAGAAATTTTCATCTTGGCCAGGCGGACCCTCCAAACCTGAGGTGCTACCATCCAAAAAAGGGTATAATAGATTTACATGGGATTTTAGAAGGGATGGCTTACCAAGTATAGATAAGGTCTTTGTATTAGGTGGACATGAAGGTTCTGCCGTAGGTCCTGGCACTTATACATTACGATTAAGCACAGACGAGGCTAGTTCGGAAACTACCGTAAACATACTACCAAATCCGAAAGTAAAAGCCAATATGGCAGATTATGCTGCACAGCAAGAGATGCTTACTACCATCGAGGAAACCGTTCGAACCATCCATACCGCTGTAAATGGGATGCGCTCGGCAAAATCGCAATTGAAACAATACCGCGAACTGTTGAAAAACAACGACAACGCCTCCGAACTTGTCAAAAAAGGAGATTCCCTCATGAAACGGATTACCGCATGGGAGGAAAACCTGATACAACCCAAACAAAAAACCTTCCAAGATGTTATTAATTTCACAAACCAGTTAAACGCGCAATTACTGAATTTACGCGGCTATGTGGCATCTGTAGAACCCAAACCTACCGCAGGTTCAACAATCCGTTTACAAGACTTATTACAACAATGGCAAGGATACGAGCAGGAGCACAACGCCATTATCAATCAAGAAATGACCGATTTTAATGCACTCTACAAAGCACTGGATATACCTGCAATTATCCTGACAAAAGAGTAAATTTAATCACCCATATGACCGATTTCATATCCGACAAAACGTTTAAGGGAGTCGATTTCACCAAAAAACGACTCCCTCGGGGCGAATATGAAAATTGCGTATTTGATACCTGTAATTTTTCTGACGGATATTTAGACGGACAAAATTTCATGGAATGCACCTTTACGGACTGCAACCTAAGCAATGCCAACATAGCTAATACTACATTTAAAGAAATAAGCTTTAAACACTGTAAAATGATGGGACTTCATTTTGAAACGTGTAACCCCTTCCTTATGGATTTCACATTTATAGATTGCAAGTTAAACATGAGTTCTTTTACAAGAATGCAACTCAAAAATCAGAAATTCAAAGACTGTAAACTCATAGCTGTCGATTTTACAGATAGTAACCTACCCAATGTAGTTTTTGATGGTTGCGATTTGGAACACTCCACTTTCTCTAGAACAAACCTCAGTATGGCAAATTTTAGTTCTGCATTTAATTTTAATATTGACCCTGAGCATAACACACTAGAAAAGGCTAAATTCTCCATAGAGGGATTAACACATTTACTAAGCAAATACAAATTAAATATAATTTCATAATGCTTAAACGGATTCATCATATTGCTATCATTTGTTCAAACTATGAAGCCTCTAAGAAATTCTACACTATATTTTTAGGCTTAGAAATTATAAATGAAACTTATAGAGAAAAACGCAAATCATATAAATTAGATTTAGCATTAAACGGCAGATACATCATAGAACTTTTTTCATTTCCAAAGCCTCCTGTAAGAACATCCAGACCAGAGGGTTGCGGCCTACGACATCTTGCTTTTGCTGTTGATAATATTAACGATATCGTTAAGCATTGCGAAGCAAATGGAATTGAAGTAGAAGCCATTCGTGTAGATGAATTAACCCATAAGAAATTTACATTCATTGCAGACCCAGATGATTTGCCCATTGAATTTTACGAACAATAGATTTGTTATTTAATTCCTAGTATAATTTGTATCTTAAGCGTAGAAAGAGTTACAAATGAAGTATTTTCTTGTTGTTTTATTGGCATCGATTACCACGTTGACCGCTCAAAACACTATGTCCTTAAATGGTGGCGAAGTATCTTCCCCAGCGCTAATCTCACAAATAGAATGGATGACAGGGCATTGGAAAGGTGAGGCCTTTGGAGGAATTACCGAAGAAATTTGGAGTCCGCCGGCGGCAGGTTCCATGATGTTCGTTTTTCGATTAATCGTAGATAATGAAATTAATTTCTATGAAATCGGGCAGGTACGGGAACT
>CAYGUY010000089.1:0-14474 GCA_964353165.1 uncultured Maribacter sp. | reverse complement strand
AACAATTGGATATAGATCATATGATCTATATCTCTTTTATAAATGCAATGTAGCAAAAATCGGTTTAACTCCTATATTCATTACCAATAGTGGTATATTATAGGTATAGTATACAGTTACAAACGTTTACTACCGAATAAAAAAAGACCCTACACGGTACGTAGAGCCTTTAACATTATCGGTTAAAATAAAACCACTATTTCCGAATGATCTTATCAATATTCCCTGCCAAATACATATGATCGCTTGCAGAATTTTTACGGAGTACGTTGGTCATTAACACCACCATATACTTGCAGTTATCCGGATGTTCTACAATAGCAACGGAGTTCATAAAATTAGTAATGTTGCCCATATATTTATCGCAGGCTTCCCCTTGGCTTCTATCGCATTTGTATAAAGAACCGGATTTAAAATAGACGGCTGCTTCCTTTAAAGCAGGTGCTTGCGCATACCGTATTCTGCGATCTGTCATGTACATTAATCGTTTCATTTCTAGGCTAGACTGCTCGTCTACTACCTTGCCCTGTTCCAATTGTATCAAAAATTTCATCATGCCTTGCGGGGAGCCTATGCTACCCCCCTTTTCCCCTACAAATGCATTTGCCCCTCTGGTGAAAAAGCGACCTAAGCGCCATTCGCCTTCAGAGATACCCAAATCGCGTAGCGGTAGGTTCACGACATCATTGCCTAGATCGGTGATTTCCTTTCTTGGGGTATCCTTAAAATAGGTATCGGCCTGTTCCTGACTTAAACCGGGATAATCCGCTCCAAATGCAGCCATTAACAAGACTTCTCTCCATACAATACTTGCGGCGCCGTTATTACTTACAGAAAGCATATGATCCGCCCATTCGTACAAGGAAAATACATCAGTGGCTATTACTTGCCGTTTTACCAAAGTATTCTTTTCCACATTATAAATGGGAATGGTATGCTCGTCCGTTAAGCCCCAAGGCCCTGCCTTTACCGATTTGTTTTTCAACAGGGAAACGCGGCTTTCCCAAGAGTCTGGATATAGCTTCGCCAACTGCGCGAACAAGCCATGCAGCACGGCCAGCTTCCCTACGCTGCCTGGTTGATACCCTGTGGTCTCGTTACGTTCCGCATAGCGAAGGTTGTTTGGGTCGGACATATCCAGCACCGTTAAGGAGTAACTTTTGTCCAAGCCCCGAAATAGGGTGCTTATTTCCTTTTGAAAATCGGCATCTACCGTCATTAAGGCCATGGCACTGTCGGCCTTTCTGTCCAAGAGGTTCAATTTAATAGCGCTCCAAGATTTCATGGCGCCCGCAGGCAGGGTAGCAGCATCCTTGATTTCCCCTTTTTTAATCAGCTCTAAGCGCTTTAGACGTTTAATGCCCGTATGCTCATAGCCATCAATGGGATAATAGGTATAGCTTGTAAACGCAGAGCCTAGGATAAGAACCAATAGTAATCCTGTGATTTTTTTCATTATAATTTTTTAGAAAGTGAAATGGATTTATTGGCATCTATTGTAGGGGTAATAGACTCCAAATATCCAGAGCTTAGCGCCTTTTTATTTTCTACGAACGGGCGTATCTGAAACAACCATAGTTTATCATTTTGAAAACCGAGTTCTACATCGTAAGCGCCCTCGTAGTCCGAATTTGTGGCTTTTGACAGTGGTTTACGAATGGTATTCGCCAAGGTCCGTATGGCATCAATATTCCTGACCTTCAAGACGGGTTGCTCAAATGTTGCCGATTTCTTTCCTGTGCCTCCCATGGCAGGTAAACTATTAAAATAAGGATCCCTGGCCGGGGCCAACAAGCGTGCCCCACCATTATTATAAATGGTATAGGTTTCTGCGGATTGCCCATCAACGGCACCACCGGCACCACGGCTAAAAGCAACCGTAAGGTCTTCCTCGTTCCCGGAATTGATACCCTTCGTTATCAATACCCCGGAATAGTCTACATCTACGCTTGGGATGACCAAAATAGAAGGAAATACATTCTCTGGATTCAGCAAGTACTTTTGGCGCCATTTAAAACTACGTTCCGTGTATGGTGATGCCCATACCTCCTTAACACCATTAAGAATCCTGTCCTTATCCAATACATTGAACAAGGTAAGGTTGAGGCCGGCTCCGGTAAAATCCTTTAAGTCTTCCATGTTGGTATCACTGCGCAAGAACACCGGAATTTCTCCCAGTGGCTTACCTAAGATAGAGGTAAACTTCTCCCCTATTTCTGTCAAAAATTCGCTTTTCAAGGGCATCTTTTTAATGGCTTCCCGTAAAGTTTCCAATTGTCGCAACTGATAGTTTTCTACCTCTGCTTCCGAAACACCAGCAGTTCGCATCTTTTCGGCTTCGGCAAACATATCGTTCAAATAGTCCCAATACGATTTCCCTTGCTCCGGCATCGGTTGGTTCATATGGTCCCTAAAAATCCCAAAAGGTATTACCAGACCTTCGACTACTTGTTCCGGAAATAGCTGTTTTAACTGACCCAAATTGGCGGCCTTTGGGCCGCAAAGTACCCCAGAATCGCTTGCATCTACATCTCGCATATTCAAAACGCTGGTATTGTCCAACCGTATTTTTTCGATGGGCACTTCTATCTTATCCGAATTGCGTTCTTTTTTAACAAACAGTTCCCTTTCCTGCAGTGTCATCTCCGCTTCTGGTTTTAGGATGACATTCCCTTTATTGGAAACCGCATAGAACACCCGTTGGCCATCATACTTTTTTAGGCTTTGTAAGTTTTCATCCGATAGGGCGGCATTGGGTATCCCCAAATTACGGGCCAGCAATTGTACATGGGAAACCATATTCCCCTCTGCCACTGTGGCAATACCAGCAACGGGCTTTAAATCTGATGGGGATCGGTAAAAGATATAGATTTTGTCGGAAGCCACGTCTATATCCTCGGCAGTACCATCAACTACCACTAATTCTCCAAACGCATAACCAGGGTTTAGACCGCGGAAGGTACTTTGATTGGTAAGGTCCATGACCTTATTGGTCAAGGCAGATTCGGTAGCGATAAAATCTCCCAATTCCCCAACACTTTTACCTAAATGTAAAGCAATGGACCCTCGAATACGGTCATCTATAAAACCATAAGCCTTAGGTTCAAATCCGGTATACATATCCACGATATCCTGATAATTCGCTTTCACCATAGCAGCACTCCATTCTACGGTTCCCCGTGCTGTCTCTAACACGGTAGTAAGCTCCGACAAGGATAATTCCTCCATTTCAAACTGACTAAGCACACTAACGATCTGGTTCCATTCCCATAATTCTATATAACCGGCACCTGCTGCTGCCGTTCCAAGCGCACAAATCTTTTCTAGCTGTTCACTTACCGTACTTGGTTCCCATTTTTGGCTGCTCACAAATAAAATCTCCTCTAGTTTTAAGCTTAGGTCCAACATCTGCAAACGTGCCATAGGGCGTTTCTCTTCCAAAATACCTTCTCTGATATCCAGTAGTAATTCTGCTGTTTGAGATACCATACGATTTACAGGTGTTACCTCGGATACACCGTTGGCATACCCTGCAATCTTATCACCTAAAACAGTTCCTTGTAAAAGCTTGGCCTTTTCAACCATGCTTACAGGGTCTACCGGCGCAAAGAAACGGTTCATAGTCGTTACCAGCGCGTCCAATTGCTTGTCCAAATTAGGAGTTAACTTAGTGCTGTTCTTTTGTTTAAAATCGATGACCTTTTGGATATCGGCCTTTTCAGGTAAACTGTGGATCTTTACCCGCAAATCCATGAACGGAAGGTACATATCGGAAATCACCTTAGATTGACTTCGCATTAATTGCGAAACGTTATCATCTCCACTATGTGGTACATCCCTCAAGGATTGCCGTACCAAAAAATACCTTTGTTCCAAGACATCATCCTTGGCCAATAACCAAGTATAAAAATCGATGCCCCAAGCCTCTTCATCCTCTACTTGAACGGAACCTCTATAAAACTGACCTTTCTGGTTTATCCAACCGTTGTCTACAGTCCGCAAGTACTTGTCCAGCTGATACTGTTTAAGCCGAGACTGGTTTTTTGTCGCATCCCAAAATTCTTCTTTGGTGGTATAGGACAAAATCTGTCCTAAATAAATATGATGCTCTTTTCCAAGCGTTTCTACCGCCTCCTTATACCTTGCATGCTGCACGCCTGGCCCTATATTATCAGGGCATGGATCTTTTGGGGCACGTACACTACCATCTGTACAAAACCAACGTATGTCCCTGTACGGACCTCGAATGTCGTTCTTATAATCGGCGATTTGTTTTATGACTTCAGCTATTGGCGATACCGCTTTTTCCTGCGCAACCAAGCTACCGATGAATAGAAAAATAAGTGATTTAATATAATTTGATAGCATTGTGCCCGTGTTTAAACTCATAAAAAATAACGCAACAAAGGTAGTTTCTAATTGGTAACAGCGGTCTGTAAACCTCTAAAATATCAATTTTATTAACAGAAATATAACATGCTGAAAAACAGTATTTTAAATCTTACCAAAAGGCTTAAAATAATCAAACAAAAATGACTAACATAAGCATTTATTTATTTCATTTGCTGCGAAAATTTCAACCAAGGTAACTGGTAGGAATCAATCAAAACAAAATAGATAAACCATTAAAAAAATAATTGTATGAAAACACTAGTTATGTCCCTCCTACTCTTAATCTCTTCATTAACTACGGTACCAAGTCAAGAGACCGAAACAATGACCGCTACCTTTGACGGATACGAAGAGGGTATGTTTTACTTTACGGATAGCGATGGCTATTCCACCGAGTTTAGCCAACTTTCCCAAGAAGCCAAGAAACTATATGATCTTACTACCAAGGAATTCGTGGGCAGTACCTTTATGGTTACCTATTCTAGCGAAACCGAAGTGGACGATTTGGATGATGAAATCACAATGAACACTATTATCGCTTTGAAATTGGTAGAAAAGTAATCTACCCACTATTTAATGCTTTTTACTAGGGCCTTTAAGGCCCTTTTTCTTTGTCGTTAATCTACGCATACTACATTTTTTCTACAAGTTTCCTTACCCGATTCTTTTTTGTTACTTTGCGCCGACCGTAAAATAGAAAAAAGATGAATGTTTTAGGAATTGATATAGGTGGGTCTGGTATAAAGGGAGCCTTGGTAAACTCCGTAACCGGTGAAATGTTGACCGAAAGACATCGAATAGCTACCCCGAAGGGAAGAAAACCTAAGGATATGGCCAAGGTAGTGGCAAAAATCGTAAAACATTTTGATTACAAAGGTCCGGTTGGTGTTGGTTTTCCTACCATTATAAAACATGGGATTTGTAAATCTCCAGGAAACCTGCATGAAAAATGGCTGGGATTAGATGTACGGAGCCTTTTTAGCAATGCCACAGGATTACCCGTAACCGTTATTAACGATGCAGACGCAGCAGGTTATGCCACTATGAACTATGGAATTGGCAAGGGTAAAATGGGCCTTGTTGTAATGATTACCATTGGCACAGGCCTAGGTAGTGGTGCATTTTGGGATGGAGAACTCATTCCTAACTTTGAACTAGGACAAATACCGTATAAAAAATACAAGAAAATTGAACTTTGGGCCGCAGATTCGGCTAAAGAGCGAGAAGGACTTAGTTATGACCAATGGGGAAAACGCTTTAATAAATTCCTGAAATATGTAGAGTTGATTGTTGCTCCAGAACTCATCATTCTAGGTGGTGGTGCCTCTAAGGATTTTGCGGAGTACGAACACAGGATTACGATAGAAACCCCTGTAATTCCTGCAGAATTAAGGAACTCGGCCGGAATCGTTGGTGCTGCGGCAGCAGCTTTGCACCAGGCACCGAAAGATTAAACGAATTGCGAACGGGGGTTGAATAAAAAAGCTGTTCGCGGGCAGGGAGTAAAATTATTTTTTTATTCCCTTACATACTTTTCTTTGCTACTTTGATTAGGCTTGGGTGCTGTTTCCTGAAATATCAACATACCCAATACGTACAGCTATCATAATGCTTTGTGGCCCGAACTCGATTCCCTGCGACTTTCAAAATTATTGGCCACTATCCTGTCATATTCTTCGGGATTACTAAAATTGAGGGCAGTATCGTTTTCCCGTTCCACTCCTCCAAAGATCACGTGTAGCTCTTTGTTGAGCAAACCCTCTAAAGAGCGTTTGGCCACATACTCCGGTGAATCCATTTCCCTGCCTACAAATTTCCGCATCATATCGGTGTCCGTAGCGGTAGGATAAACACAAGCAACATGGATGTTATCTGGCGCAAGCTCCCTGCGTATACAGTCCGAAAACTGACGTAAAGCAGCTTTAGTACTGCCGTAGACTGCATAAAAAGGCATTCCTAGCAAACCTAGGCCAGAAGACACATTAAGAATAGCCCCTTCTTTAGAGGCCTTTAACAGCGGAATACAATATTTTGTCAACAACAGAACGGCAGTGAGATTTACGGCCACTTGGTCGTACAATTCTTCATCTGGAAGGTCCTCTAGGGGACCTGCGGAAACAATCCCCGCATTATTGATCAAAATGTCCAAATTCCCCCATTTGTCTTCAATGCGCGCTGCGGCCTCACGTAGGACATCGATATGCGCAATATCCCCTGCTATTTTAATAAACTTTACCTCAGGGTACTTTTCAGCCAGTTCTTTTAAACTCTGTTTATCCCTAGCGATAACGGCCAAATGCCTTGCGCCCCCGGCTACCAATTCTTCTACCATACACCGACCTATACCTCTGGTACCGCCTGTAATCAATATTTTTTTCTCTGTAAAATCCATTTTGAAGTTACTTGGTTTTTTCGTTAGTCCGATGTTGAAATTATGAATAAAAGAATGAATTGCCTTACGAAGTATACTTCTTTATAAAATTATTATTGAGGCTTTAGTTTGTATTATAAAAAATTAGCAAGTTCTCAAATAAACATGCTGAAATCAACATATAACACTTGCTAAACGATAGCTACGGAAAATGAATAGTAGCCAATTGTCTATAACCTACTTCTTGGGTTTATCATAGCACTCTCTAGGTATAAGGTCATTTGAGACTAAAGTGCTCAATGATTTAGAAAATACAATACACCGGTGAATAATCGCCCCCCTACTAAAATGACCTTATCATCTAAAACACCTAGATGAACTTGAACAGTCACCTTGCGGTCTGGATCATTACAAAAAAAAGCCCTGAAAAAATTCAGGGCTTTTAAGGAAATTTATGCAATTTTAAAACGCTTGCGGTCTACCTCCGTTAAGTGAATCTTACGCAACCTCAAGTGTTTTGGGGTCACCTCAACATACTCATCTTTCTGAATGTATTCCAATGCTTCCTCCAAAGAGAATTTTATTGCAGGTACAATTTTCGCTTTATCATCTGCTCCAGAAGAACGAACGTTAGACAATTTCTTGGTTTTTGTAATGTTGATGGTCATATCGTCTCCACGAGAATTCTCACCTATCACTTGTCCTTCATAAATATCCTCTCCCGGATCTACGAAAAACTTACCTCGGTCCTGTAACTTATCAATAGAATAAGGAATTGCTTTTCCTTTTTCCATGGATACCAACGAACCATTTTGACGTTGCGGTATATCGCCTTTCATAGGCTGATATTCCAAAAAGCGATGTGCCATGATTGCTTCACCTGCCGTAGCAGTCAACAATTGGTTTCTAAGTCCTATAATTCCTCTTGATGGTATCTGGAACTCGCATAACATGCGATTTCCCTTTGCCTCCATACTGGTCATCTCGCCTTTTCGGATAGATACCATTTCAACAGCTTTACCTGAAACTTCTTCCGGAAGATCAATCGTTAAATGCTCAATAGGCTCACATTTCTGTCCGTCGATTTCCTTTATAATTACTTGCGGTTGACCAATTTGCAATTCATAACCTTCGCGCTTCATAGTTTCTATCAATACGGAAAGGTGTAGCACTCCTCTACCAAAAACCAAGAATTTATCAGCACTGTCCGTTTCATTAACACGTAGGGCCAGGTTTTTTTCCAACTCGCGTTCCAAACGCTCCTTTATATGCCTAGAAGTAACGAATTTACCGTCCTTACCAAAAAACGGACTATCGTTAATGGTAAACAACATACTCATCGTTGGCTCATCAATAGCGATTGTCTTTAATCCTTCAGGATTTTCCAAATCGGCAACAGTATCGCCAATTTCAAAACCTTCAACCCCAACAAGTGCGCAAATATCACCAGTTTCTACCTCTTGTACTTTTTTACGTCCCAAACCTTCAAAAATGAAAAGCTCTTTTATTTTAGACTTTACAATATTCCCATTTCTTTTCACTAAGGCAATTTGCTGCCCTTCTTTCAATGTTCCTCTTGTTAATCGCCCAATTGCAATTCTTCCTGTAAACGAAGAGAAATCCAAAGAAGTAATCAGCATCTGCGTATTCCCTTCTTTAGCCTTAAACGTGGGAATGTGTTCAATAACCATGTCCAAAAGAGGCTCAATGTTATCGGTTTCGTTCTTCCAATCCTCACTCATCCAATTGTTCTTGGCAGAACCGTAAACGGTAGGGAAATCCAATTGCCATTCCTCAGCTCCCAATTCGAACATTAAATCGAATACTTTTTCATGTACTTCTTCTGGAGTACAGTTTTCCTTATCTACCTTATTGATGACCACACAAGGCTTTAATCCTAAATCGATAGCTTTTTGCAACACAAAGCGTGTTTGCGGCATGGGTCCCTCAAAGGCATCTACCAACAACAACACACCATCGGCCATATTCAACACACGCTCCACCTCACCACCAAAATCGGCGTGACCAGGGGTGTCGATAATATTAATTTTAGTATCCTTGTAAACAACGGACACGTTTTTAGAAGTAATGGTAATACCACGTTCCCGCTCCAAATCGTTGTTATCCAAAATGAGGTCACCTGCATTCTCGTTTTCACGAAAAAGGCTACAGTGGTACATGATTTTATCGACCAAGGTTGTTTTGCCGTGGTCAACGTGTGCAATAATTGCGATGTTTTTAGTATTGGACATTAGGGTCTATTTTAAGCGTGCAAAGATACTTCATTTTTTCACACACACCCATAATCTTATGTTATTTTTATCTTACTGATTTTGAGGTAGTTTAAATCGAAAATCAGTTCTTTTTTTGTTGACTTAGAACCCAACCAATTTTAAGATCTACAAGGAGTCCCATTCCAGGCTCGTTATCACCTGTAAAAAAAGCTGGTCCACCAGAAATTCCCCAATAAAATCCTTTACTATAGGTCCTTTGAATACCATAAACAATACCTCCTACGTATAGAAATGGGTTGTCATATTCAAAATTACCTACTAAAGGAGTGGTTATCTGAACCCTGTTGGAAAAGGCTATGTAATCGCCACTATTACCGGAAACATTCTTTCCCTTTGCAAGCCGGCGTTCCAAATTGGTGAAAATTCTATAATCCGCACCTAAGTATGGGAAAACATCAAAGGCTCCGTCCCAGTCTGGAATAAGTCCCACCTCCAAATTTAAAGTGCTTTGTACTCCAGTTCCAAATTCATAATTGATACCAGGCAATAAGGCGTTTACTTTAAAAAGTCTGTCTTCTACTTGTTTTTGTGACCAAACAGTATTACAAAATAAAAATGCAATCAACCACGAATATATTTTTCTCATTTCATTACGACTTAAATATGCTGACAAATGTGATGAAAAATTCGATTAGTGTTAAGCTTGATATATTTTGGTCTAAAGCTATGATATTGGTTTCATGAATCGTTTGGAAACGCAGGTGGCTAGTATGAAAAATCGTATTTAAAACAACGCACGTACCACTGCACAACGCTTAAATTAAGTATACCAAGGGTAAAATGCCCGCTAATCAAAAACCGGCTTACGGGATTTCCGCTTCGTAGCCACCCAACCAAAGGTAAACCCAATTAATGGACCATAGCCACTTTCGATACCATCACCACGGTAATATCCCGCCCCCAATTCAGCGTTAAAATTAAACCCTTTAGGATACGTCCGTTGAACACCGTATACCATTCCATAAAACCCTACATTAAAATCATCAGGGCCAATAATGTTGGTAGTCAATCTAGCTTGCGAAAAGAAGATGGCCTGGGCTGCAGCAATATAATTACCGGAATTACCCGATACGTTTTTATCCATGTTAATTCTTCTTTGAAAATTATGGTAGTAACGATATCGATTGTTTAAGGCCAAACCAAAAACATATCCCGGTTCGTAGGCTGCCATTCCCAAACCTAAAGCTGTAGAAACACTTTGGTTTTTGAACAATCCCAATTCATAACTGATTCCTGGACTCAATAAATCAAATTTAAACTGATGACGTTCTAAATTGACAATACCGTTCCCTTTTTCGCTCGTTTGTTGCGCCTTAAGTTGGTAGCCAAAAACACATAGCGCTAATAGAAGTAGATTTTTATTCATAATCAAGTTATTTATGCATTAAAGCTAAACAGATACCCAAAAGCAACACTATGCTTTAATGAAATTTTATGAAAACGGAAGCGAAATCAAGTTCAAGTTCAAATACAAGCTCAAATTCAAATACAAACTCAAGCTCAAACTCAAGTTCAAATTCTACAAATCATCCAACTTGAAACTTCAAACTAAAGAAAACACTAAAAGAATAAACCAAAACCTACATACTACCCTCTAAAAATTACAAACTATCTGCCTACGCACCAACGTTTCTCACTGAAGATCCAACCGATACTCAAATTTACTACAGGATAAATGGCGCCATCAAAATCTCCTGTATAATAGGCCGCTCCGGCATCCACGGAAAAATTAAATCCGGAATCATAGCTGCGCTGCAGTCCGGTTACGACACCAGCATAGCCAAAAGCTCCTTTTACGAGTTCATTATTTATGGTTCGGGTATCAGGGAAAAATGCAGCAACCGCGGGGGCAATGTAGTTAGCAGAATTCCCGTAGATGGTTCTTCTTTGTCGTTGTCGGCTTTCAAAATTATAGTAATACCGATACTGGACAGCTACCGCAGGAAAAAAAGCTAGTTCTTCATACACATCAGGTAATAGTGGGTCTAAAGCAACTTGTAACCCAGCTTTAATATCCAAGGTAGTATTCACACCGAGCGCCATCTCGTACTCCAAACCTGGATTTATTAGATTTACTTTGAACTGACGAAGCTCGCAATTCTTACCAAACTGAGCCATTACATGGCCAGTGATCAATAGCACTGAAAAAAACAATAGACTTCTTAGGCGTATCATCTGTAGATTTGGGTTTATCACAATAGTACCCTACTACAACAGTAAGAAGCTTAAAATAGTATCTTTGTGCTATTAAAAAATAGCCAATATGAACCTTTCCCTGATACCTCAGATAAACCATACCGATTCCAAGAACTTCTTTTTACTCTGTGGCCCCTGTGCCGTTGAGGGCGAGGATATGGCCTTGCGTATTGCAGAACATGTGGTGACCATAACAGATAAATTAAAAATTCCCTACGTATTTAAGGGAAGTTTTAAAAAAGCAAATCGCAGCAGATTGGACTCGTTTACAGGAATAGGGGATGAAAAAGCCCTAAAAATTCTGCGCAAAGTATCCGAGACTTTTAAGGTACCCACCGTAACCGATATTCATACAGAACAGGATGCTGCCATGGCAGCGGAATATGTAGACGTGTTACAAATCCCTGCGTTTTTAGCACGGCAGACCGATTTACTGGTCGCTGCTGCCCATACCGGAAAAACGGTAAACATTAAAAAGGGACAGTTTATGAGTCCGGAAAGTATGAAACATGCCGTTACCAAAATTACGGAAACAGGTAACGAGCAGGCTATTATTACGGATAGGGGAACCATGTTCGGTTATCAAGATATGATCGTTGATTTTAGAGGTATACCGACCATGAAACAATATGCTCCCGTAGTGTTAGACGTTACCCATTCCCTGCAACAGCCCAACCAATCTTCAGGGGTAACCGGCGGTAGGCCTTCATTAATCGGCACCATGGCTCGGGCGGGTATTGCTGCCGGTGTAGACGGACTTTTCATCGAAACCCATTTTGACCCTGCAAATGCCAAAAGTGATGGCGCAAACATGTTGGATTTAGGCTTGCTAGAAAAACTATTAACGGATTTGGTAGCGATACAGACCACCATAAACAGTCTTTAAGAATAGTCAGTTATCATTTCTCATAAAGATTAATACAATGAAGAAGTCACTCTCAATTTACTTAGTTGTTTTATTGACCGTGCTGATATACTCCTGTAGCGATACCACCTCAAAGAAAACACCAAAAAGGCCGAACATCGTTTTCATTATGTCCGATGACCATGCCTACCAAGCCATAAGTGCCTATGACACTACCTTGATAAATACACCGAATATTGATCGCTTGGCCAAGGAAGGAATGCTGTTTACCAACGCATCCGTAACCAATTCTATCTGTGCGCCTTCGAGGGCGGTCATCCTCACAGGAAAACATAGTCATTTGAATGGGAAGATTGATAATTTGAGTCCGTTTGACACTACGAACATAACATTTCCTATGCTATTTCAAAACGCTGGATACCAGACCGCAATGTTCGGGAAACTACATTTTGGTAACAACCCTAAGGGTTTTGATGAGTTCAAAATTTTACCTGGACAGGGTGATTATTACAACCCTAGGTTTATCACCAAGGAAGGTGACACCACGATTACCGGTTATGTAACGGATATCATTACCGACCTCACCTTGGATTGGATGGAAAAGCGAAGGGATACGGCAAAGCCTTTTTTATTAATGTACCTACACAAAGCACCACACCGTAGTTGGTTACCTGCGGCTCGCCATTATCCTGAGTTCACAAAGAACGAATATCCACTTCCGGAAACCTTGTTCGATATTTACAAGACACGTGGCGACGCGGCGAAAACAGCAGAGATGGGCATCTTAAAGGACATGCTCCTATCCTATGACCTTAAAATCCCTGAAAGCGTTTTACAGGATTTGGGAATCTCAGAGCGATTGGGCGCTGGTGGCGTAACTAGATTAAACGAAACACAAAAAGCAGCATGGGATAGCATTTATGAACCCATAGCAAAGGACTTTTTGGAACGCTATCCAAACATGACGGATTCTATCCTAACCCTTTGGAAATACCAACGCTACATGCAGGACTACTTAGGTACTATTGCTGCGGTGGATGAAAATGTAGGCCGGGTATTGGATTATTTGGATGCGGAAAATCTAAGCGCAAACACATTGGTAGTATACACCTCTGATCAAGGATTTTACCTTGGCGAACACGGTTGGTTCGATAAGCGGTTTATGTACAATGAATCGTTCAAGACGCCTTTGTTGATTCGCTGGCCACATGTAATTACCCCAAATACCACGGAAGACGAACTCGTTCAGAACTTGGATTTTGCCCAAACATTTTTAGAGTCAGCAGGTATAGAGGCTCCAATTGACATGCAGGGCGAAAGTCTTTTGCCCATTTTTGAAGGTAAAAAGAACAAATGGACCCGGGATGCCGTATACTATCACTATTACGAATATCCTGCGGAACATGCCGTGAAAAGACATTACGGTATCGCTACTAAACAATACAAGCTGATGCATTTTTATTACGACGTGGACCAATGGGAATTGTACGACTTGGAAAAAGATGCAACTGAAACGAACAATGTGTACAACGAACCTGACTATCAGGAAATCGTAATGGAGATGAAACTTAAACTAAACGAAATAAGGGAAAAATATAAAGATTCTGATGCATTGAGTAATCGATATATCGAGCTGTACAAAGAAAAAGGGTATATAGAGTAGTTTGTTTTTAACTTTTGAAACTTTTACTAAGATGTCGGACCAAGTGCCGGCCTGTATTATGGGTAGTATCGATAACAAATAGTTGAAAAAGTTCCTTATTGCAAGTACGCTCCTAGCTCCAAAACTTTTTATCCTTAACAACATAAGCCTCCTGTAAAATTTCAACAAGAACCGTTTCATCAATGGCTTCTAAAGAAGTATACCGAAGCGATTTGATAAGCTTACGACCGTCTATGGTCATCTTATCGACATGTTTTGTCAAGTGCGCGGAACGCCAAAAACCCAAATCCACATAACCTTTTTTTACCGACACGTTCATATAACAAAATGGACTGTCATCCACATAATAACAGGGCAATTTCCACTTGAACTTTAACTGGGCCTCTGGGATGGTGCGTTCTATGGTGGACTGCAAGTGCAAAAGGACACTTCTAAAAGGTTCCGGCTGATTTAGAATATAGTTTTCGGCTGGGTTCATTGGTTTCGAACAAGAATGAATTACAATTTACTATTTCTTAAAGAGATAGCGGTATTTTATATTGGTCTATCTAGTATATTTGGATTAAACCTAGAACCATGAAAACCTATCTTTTTGCCCTAGCTTTAATCGGAACCTTAAGTCTAACCGCACAAGACCATAGCCATACAGGCGCAAGACCCTTCAACTATCCAAACATTGAAGGTTATCAAACC
>CAYGUY010000088.1:0-15339 GCA_964353165.1 uncultured Maribacter sp. | reverse complement strand
TAAGTTTTGAGTTCCTGTATTCACTAAGGCAGCATCTATCCCTGCTAAATGGGCTTCGACATTACCTGCGCCTGCAGTATAGTTAGTTGGATTCGCCGCTACGGGCACTTCTGCTGCATTTTGGTTATCCAAAAAAGGGGTCAGATTTATTGGCGCTCCTCCATTTTCTAAGGTGAGTAAGTTTCCAGGTTGTTCAAGCGTTAACTGCTGTTCATCGGCCACTGCGCCAATATCAGCATTAATTACATAAGGGTCTCCTATTGTTCCAATTCCTGAAACGGTAATGTTCGCTCCTTGGTTAATCTGTGTCTCGGACCCATCGCCCACAGCATCCTCTGCAGTTATAATGTAAGGGGTTGTAGTGGTACCGTTTCCGGTAATTATAATGTTTGCTCCTTGGTTAATTTGTGTCTCGGACCCATCGACCACTGCCCCGTCCGCAGCATTTATTACATAAGGGGTTGCATTTGTTCCGTTGCCTGTTATAGTAATATTCGCGCCCTCGATGATTTCTGTCTCGGACCCATCGGCCACATCACCATCAGCAGCATTTATGACATATGGTGACGCCGCCGTTCCATTTCCAGAAATGATAATATTTGCACCTTGGTTTATTATCGTTTCGTCACCATCGGCAGCAGCCAATAAAATAGGGTTCAAATCAACTGTATTCCCCCTTTCAATTTCCAAAACATTAGTTGCGGTGAGGTTGAGGTTTTGATTATCCGTCCCCGCATTATTCAACTCCCCTAAATCCACGGTAGTTCCCACTTCAGACCTAGTAAGACTTAGCGTATTCGTTGTTGCATCATAGGACAAATCCGTAAGCTCATTCCTGTCATCTGTGTCCATATCGGTTCCAATATGTTCAGCAATGTCTTGGCTGTTAACTGAAATGGCATTCTGTACCGCATCGGAAATGGCAAGTGCATCCCCCGAAATTCCGGTACCCGTAATCGTGGTAATATCTGTAACTACGCCGCTAACAGTGCTGGCATCTACCCAATTCACAATTCCAGTTGCATTTGTCGTTAAGACTTGGTTTGGATTTGCATTGGCCATATCCTCCGGCCTAATGCTACGGTCAACGATTTCTATAGAACTAACGGAATTATCACGAAGCTCATTGGCGCCAACAGCGTCTCCTCCAATTTGGTCAACACCAATACTGTTATTTTGAATATCATCCCCATTAATGCCACCATCCACTATATTTTCGCTGCGTATGCTATTTGGGGCAACCTCAAGATTTATTGTACCTCCATTATCTACAATACTTATGGTACTGGTTATGTTTTCTATAGGGTCATTGGTAAGTCTAAAACTAACCGCGTCGCAGAGATTTATCCATTCCGTGCCATTAAAATAATGAAGACACTGTGTATCGGTATTGTATACCACGCCACCCCTTAGCGGGGTAATCGATTCCATTGCTGCGTTGGTAACACGGCTAATGACCAGTACCTTGTTGGTACTTTCCAATTCCAGTACGGAAGAAGCATCTATGTTCTGTGGATTGTCCCCTATTTTTATTTGGCCAAATACAATTGTGGAACTCAAACTTAGGAGTAGTGCTAAAATGACTATTGGTTTCATAATGAGGTGTTTTTGCTTTAAAAAAAGCAG
Source organism: uncultured Maribacter sp. (assembly GCA_964353165.1). Taxonomy (GTDB): domain Bacteria; phylum Bacteroidota; class Bacteroidia; order Flavobacteriales; family Flavobacteriaceae; genus Maribacter. The sequence continues at coordinate 13,713 of CAYGUY010000088.1, read as the reverse complement.
GAAGACAAAAATAAGATTATCTCTATGTGAATCTAAGAATGGCACTATAATTATTATGCTCCTCGGGTGAAATGAAGTTAAAAATCGATGAATGGGAACGTTTTTTTTAAACACTTCCCATAAGCAGTGTTTTTTTGACGATATTTAGTATCTATTCGCAAATTAACAAAAGTTTATTGTTGGTCGCTTTTTTAAGACGGTAACATATCTTTTCTTTAAAGATTATTAAATAAACAGTAATACCACTAGATGAAAATAGCTAAAACCCTACTCGCATTCATTCTGCTTATGTCCGCTTTCTTCGCTTCTGGCCAAGACGACGAACGCAGATTGTTAATGGGGAAAGTAATTTACAAGAATATCAACGTAGCCAATGAATACGTTATAAATTCTACAACTGAAAAGGCCACCATTACTGACGCGAAAGGGGAGTTTTCAATTGCTGTTAAAGTTGGCGACGAATTGGTGTTTACTGCGGTAAACTATCAGTATAAGCTCGTTAAAATCACACAGGAGATTTTAGATGCCAATAGGCTTGTTGTAACGGTTAACGAAAAAGTGACCGAGTTGGATGAAGTTGTGATTACGCCAGATGATCCAGAACGGTTTTTACAGGTTAAAAATGAAGAGTTTAAAGGGTACGAATATGAAATCGATAGAACTACAGGAGTAGATAATGCCGCGCTTTCCAATTCGGATAGAGGCATGCAAGACGGTGCTAACTTTGTAAATATCTTCAGGGCTATTTTTAAATCCAAAGAAATTACACCGGACGAAGGTCCAAAACTACAGGTAAGCCAGGTATTGCGTCAAGTATATGATGACCAATTTTTTGTTTCGGACCTTAACATACCACAAGATAAGATAGATGCGTTTTTGTATTACTGTGATGGCAAAATGCCCGCTACTACCTTACTAAAAAAGGAGAATGAATTTCAGCTCATAGACTCCTTGGTCAATCACAGCAAGACGTTTCTCGCGGAGTTGAATGAAAAGTAGTTGTTTTTGTTTTCTATGTTTTGTATCGTCTATAGGGTTATCTCAAGAGGGTACAAAAATCATGGAAGGCAAGTTGTATAGTACAGATGGTGATGTAGCGGCTACACACGTATTGAATATTACCTCGAATAGAGCCACAATAACTAACATAAGAGGTTTTTTTGCTATTCAAGTTGCACTTAACGATACCTTGGTTTTTTCCGCGGTTCAATTCAAGAAAAAACAGTTGGTGGTATCACGAGAGATGTTAGAGAGCCCTTTAGTTACCATTCCACTAGAAGATGAATTGACGGAGTTGGACGAGGTAGTGGTAACGCCCTATAATTTAACTGGAGACATTGCCAAAGACATTAGTACGTTAAAAATTAATCCAGTGGTATCGGCAGAATCGCTGGGTTTGCCAAATGCCCATGTTCGAATTCCTACGCAAGCCGAACGACAGCTTTTTGAGGCTACTTCCGGCGGCGGATTAATTCCAATAAATCCTATTTTGAACGGAATTTCCGGACGTACCAAAATGCTAAAGGAACGGGTAGCTAGGAATAATTTATATGATAGAACGTTAAGGGTACGTGAGTTTTATGCCGATTCGTTGTACCGTACGAAACTTCGTATACCTACAGATAAAATTGATGATTTCCTGTATTTTTGCGAAATCGATACAGAGTTTCAATCCTTGGTAGATACACATGATGTTTTGCAGCTTTGGTCCTACATGGAGAGAAGAAGCATGGTATATCGAAAAAATAACAACTTAGAGTAGTAAGTGTCTTTGGCATATAGTTTGCCAGAAGTACGTACCTATGTTTTGAATAAACTAAAAATGAAAAAAGCCTTATTAATACTTGTATTGCCACTATTGGCTTTCGCCACGGCACATAAATTCTACATCAGTGTTACCAATGTTGGGTATTCGGAAAAGGATAAGGCGCTGCAAGTAACATGCAGAGTGTTTACGGATGATATGAATGCAGTGCTTGTAGAACGGTACGGGATAGAAACCACGCTTGGTGCGGATGAAGAGTCACCTGAAACAGAGGGATATCTAAAAAAATATGTACAAACCAAATTCAGTATTCTTCTCAATGGAAAACCTGTTGAATATACACTGCTTGGCAAAAAATACGATGTAGACGTTGTTATTTTATATTTGGAAGTTCCTAATGTAGATCTCTCTAAAGTTACCAGTGTAGGTATCGAGAACAAAATTTTAACCGATTTGTTCGATGAACAGCAGAACGTGGTTCATTTTAATATCCAAGGAAAAAAGAAAAGCTTCGTACTCCTAAAATCAGATACTAAAGGAATGTTAAATTTGTAACATGCCTAAGGAAATACTTTAAAAAAGTTAAATTTACCACCATTAAAAACAGTATATAAAATGAAAAAATTTCAGTACGCTCTTGCATCGGTTTTATTTTTGTTAGGAGCAGTTTCTTTTGCTCAGGAAGAACAGAAGGAAAAAGAACCGGGCCATTACAATCAAAGTAAGTTTAAACAATTATATGAGGAGTTTGCCACTCCAAACACCTACCGGTCCGCTTCTGGGGCTCCTGGACCGGATTACTATCAGCAGCAGGCAGATTATGTAATGGATATTCGTTTAGATGATAAAAATGCAAAAATATTTGGTGAGGAGACGATAACGTACACCAATAATTCTCCTGATAATTTGGAGTATCTATGGGTGCAATTAGATCAAAATGTTAGAACGAAGGATTCCAAAGCATTGCTAAGAAATGGAGGGTCGGTTACCGAGGACAATACCGTTGAAGGTTTTACAAAGCAGTTTATAACCCCAAATTTTGATGGAGGTTTTAATATCGAATATGTGAAGGATGCTGCTGGTAATGCACTTCCTTACACCATCAACTTTACTATGATGCGTATTGACCTTCCAACAAGTTTAAAAAGTGGGGAGCAATATTCATTAGCTATTAAATGGAACTACAATATTCCTGATCATACCGTAAATCGTGCTAGGTCTGGTTATGAGTATTTTCCTAAAGATGGAAACCGAGCCTATGTGATTGCCCAGTTTTTTCCAAGGATGGCCGTGTATAGTGATGTGGAGGGATGGCAAAACCATCAGTTTTGGGGAAGCGGAGAGTTTGCGCTTCCATTTGGTGACTATGAAGTAAATATTACCGTTCCGGCAGACCATATTTTAGATGGTACCGGAGTGTTACAAAATCGTAAGGAGGTCTATTCTAAAGATATGATGGAGCGTTATGAGAAAGCAAAAAAGTCATACGATAAACCTGTAGTGATAGTAACCCAAGAAGAGGTAGAGGCTTTGGAAAAGAGCTTTTCCAATAAAACAAAGACTTGGAAGTTAAAAGCACAGAATGTTAGGGATTTTGGATTCGCTACTTCTAGGAAGTTTATTTTAGACATGCAGGCAGTTAAAGTAGGGAGCAAGGATGTAATGGCGATTTCCATGTATCCAAAAGAGGGGAACCCATTATGGGAAGAATACTCTACGAAAGCGGTAGCCGCTACCTTAAAATCTTATTCTTCCCATACGTTTGATTACCCTTATCCTAAAGCAATCTCCGTACATGCAAAAAACCAGGGGATGGAGTATCCTATGATTTGTTGGAACTACGGCAGGCCTAATGAGGATGGTACGTATTCCGATCGCGTAAAATATGGTATGATTAGCGTGATCATTCATGAAGTCGGACATAATTTTTTCCCAATGATTGTAAACTCGGATGAGCGCCAATGGGGATGGATGGACGAAGGTTTAGATACGTTTATGCAATATATGGCAGAACAGGAATTTGGAGAAGCCTTTCCAGAAGCGATAGCACCCAATTCTAAATATCCTTCTAGAAGAGGGGATCCTTCAAAAATTGTTCCATACATGAGCGGAGATCAAAGTACTATTTCACCGATCATGTCCAATCCGGAAAATGTTTATAAACTGGGACCTAATGCTTACGGGAAACCGGCAACCGCCCTAAATATTCTTAGGGAGACAGTAATGGGGAGGGAGTTATTCGATCATGCATTTAAAACATATGCGCAAAGATGGATGTTCAAGCATCCAACGCCAGAAGACTTTTTTAGGACGATGGAGGATGCATCTGCGGTAGATTTAGATTGGTTTTGGAGAGGTTGGTTCTATACCACCGATTATGTAGATATAGGCGTTAAGGGAATTAAAAAGTATCAAGTGGCTAAAAAACCGGTTACCGGAGACTTAATGTCAAAGGTGATTTTAGTGTCATCGGATAGCGAAGGTTATGACGCTTCCTTGGAGGGGGTATCCCCTTCTGAAACATCAAAAACCTTAAAGGAATTTATGATGGATAATATGACAGCAGCAGAACGTGCCCAAGTCGTAGAGCCAAAATATTTCTATGAGGTAACATATGACAAACCTGGAGGAATCCCTATGCCGTTAATTGTGGAATATACCTACGCCGATGGGACAGTTGAAAATATAACGTATCCAGCAGAGATCTGGAGAAAAAATGATAAGGAGGTTAAAGTTGTTGTTTCCTCGGCAAGTGAGTTAACAGGGGTTATTGTGGATCCCAAGTTGGAAACCGCAGATATAGATACCACAAATAATTCTTGGCCTAAAAAAGAAGCTAAGAGCGAGTTTGACACCTTAAAGGAAAAGGTGAAAGGAAAGTGAAACAATTATTTTATAATAAAGCCTCGTTAATCAACGAGGCTTTTTTTATTCCAATAATAAACTTGTTTATATTTGTACTATGGTGTTAACACATTTCTTATTTATAAGTGGAGGTGAGATATTTTTTATCATGTTTATCGTGGTAATGGTATTTGGTGCTGATAAAATTCCCGGAATAGCCAAAGGGCTGGGTAAAGGTATGCGCCAACTAAAGGACGCCACTGAAGATATTAAGCGAGAAATTAAAAAAAGCGCTGATAAACAAGGTATTGACACCAGTGTAATTACCGATATACAAAAGGATATCGATGATGTAAAAAGTAGCATTAATACAGGAATTGGAGATGATGTGAAGAAAGGCTTTGGTGATATCAGTAAACGTGTAGGAGACGCTGCCGAATCCGTTAAACGTAAGTAGCCGATGTTCGATAAGCTATTAGAGTGGGATCGGGAAACCTTTATCTATTTAAATAGCCTCGGAATAGAGCAATTTGACTTTTTTTGGTCAACGGTCACTACCATCTCAACTTGGATTCCCTTGTTATTTCTTTTTGTCTTTCTGCTCTTTACAACCTATCCAAAAAAGCAGGCGTTGTACAGTATAGTCACCGTTATAGCGATGTTTTTCTTTGTACACACCCTAACTGATTTAACAAAAGAAATTGTTGCGCGCTTACGACCAAACAACGATTTGGAAATCAATAGTTTTATCAGAATCATACAAAGGTCTTCGGGTTACAGTTTTTTCTCGGGACACGCCTCCTCCTCTTTTTCAATTACTACAATTGTGGTGCTTTTTTTAAGGAAAAAATTCAAGTGGGCTGCTGTTTTTTACTTCTGGCCAATACTCTTTGCCTTAAGCAGGATTTATGTTGGGGTGCATTTTCCGATAGATTTAATGGTAGGCGCAGCAGTAGGCACCTTGGTAGCGGTATTGTTTTATTGGTTCCACAACAAACTTATTTTACCCTACTTAAAGTTAAACCATCGCGAATAGGGAGCAGTACCGTATCCAATAAAGGATGGTTCGCCAAGGTTTTATTATATTCCAATAAAGTTTTAGTTGTTCTGTCTTTTGGGTCAAGTTCCTCTATTACTTTTCCAGACCATAGAACGTTATCCGATAGGATTACGGTACCGGACTTTGTATGAGGTAAAACCACGTTTAAATAGTTAAGGTAATCCTTTTTTTCAGCATCTATAAAAATAAGATCAAATGTTTTGTTGATCTTAGGGATAAGGTCCATTGCGTTACCGGTATGCTGGAACAGTTGTTTACCATAACCACTTTTATCAAAATATTTTCGTTGGATGTTATACAATTCCGCATTCACGTCAATCGTATGTAATTCTCCGGAAGGGTGAAGTCCCTCGGCCAAACATAATGCTGAGTATCCCGTATAGGTTCCAATCTCCAATATATATTTTGGATGTATAATTTTGGATAATAGACTAAGTGTCCTTCCTTGAAAATGACCGGTGAGCATTCTAGGTTGTATTACTTTTAGGTGTGTTTCTCGGGTGAGTGCGGTTAAAAGTTCTGGTTCGGACTGTGAATTGTCCGTAATGTAATCTTCCAGTAGCGTAGAGAGAAAATGCATGGGATTCTTTTTGCAAAAGTACCTATTTATACCTTATTTTAAGGTTTTTAGAAACCTATGGAAATAAAGATCAGACCGGCAAGAACTAAAGAGGTAGAGCTATTAAAAGAGATGGAACAAGGAGTCATTACCGCAGAACGGCCCTTTGATGCCACTTTGGGAGCAGATCCTATTTTTTACTATGATTTAGAGGATTTGATGCGTAATCCGAGGGCACTACTTCTCGTAGCTACGCATAATGACCGTATTGTAAGTTGTGGATATGGTTTGGAGAAAAACGCGAGGCCTTATTTAGACCATAAAACCTATGCCTATTTAGGATTCATGTTCACGCTTCCGGAATATAGGGGTAAGGGATTAAACGGGATGATCCTGGCAAGATTAAAGGATTGGGCAACGGAAATGGGATTGCCAGAAATTCGGCTTACCGTCTACAATGAAAATATAGCGGCACTAAGGGCTTACGAAAAGGTAGGTTTTAAAAGACATATTATAGAAATGCGCTGGCCTAAGGAAAAGTGAGTATTCATAATACTATACTTTTACCTTTCTTTACTGGTAGATGACTATTTTTACATAAAAACGAAGTTATGATATTTAAGAATACGCTTTCCTATGCACAAGAGATGGATAATATAGATCCGTTGCATAAATATAGAAGCGAATTTAATTTTCCAAAAGTCAATGGAAAAGAGGTTATCTATTTCACAGGAAATTCGCTAGGATTGCAACCTAAGCGTACAAAAAAATACGTTGATGATGTAATGACCGACTGGGCCGAGTTAGCGGTAGAAGGACATTTTTATGCCGATAAACCTTGGTGGGACTATCACGAGCGGTTGGCCAAGCCTTTAGCGAAAGTTGTAGGTGCGCTACCGGAAGAAGTGTCCGTAATGAATACCCTAACGGTAAACCTACATCTACTGATGGTTTCTTTTTATACGCCTACCGCTAAAAGATTCAAGATAATTTGTGAAGAAAAAGCATTTCCAAGCGATCAGTATATGTTGCAAAGTCAGGCTCGCTTTCACGGATTCGACCCAAACACCGCCATCGTAGAGGTTAAAAAACGGAACGGAGAACATGCTTGGCGAACCCAAGATTTTTTGGATAAAATTGATGAAGTAGGGGATGAGTTGGCGTTGGTACTTATTGGAGGTGTTAACTACTACAATGGGCAGGTTTTGGATATGGAGGCCATTACAAAAGCTGGCAAAGCGGTCGGAGCTTATGTGGGTTGGGATTTGGCCCATGGCGTAGGTAATGTAGAACTAAAACTTCACCATTGGGGAGCAGATTTTGCGGCATGGTGCAGCTATAAATATATGAACAGTGGACCAGGAAATGCCTCCGGGATTTATGTTCACGAACAATATCTGAATAGAAAGGACATTCCACGTTTTGAGGGCTGGTGGGGAACCAAAAAGGAAACTCGATTTTTGATGAAACCGGAATTTGAACCCATGGAAAATGCGGATGCATGGCAAATTAGTAATGCACCGATTCTATCTGTGGCGCCTTACTTGGCCTCTTTAGAGTTATTTGAAGAAGTGGGAATGCGAGCATTGATTGAGAAAAGGGATATAATAACGGCATATCTTGAATTTATTTTAAAGGAAATTGATGCTGAGGTAGACAGTACCTTTGAAATTATAACACCAAAGGAAAGAGGTTGCCAACTATCTGTTTTTTTACATGGCGAGGGAAAAACCTTGTTTAACTATCTTATGGAAAATGGAGTGATTACAGATTGGCGTGAACCGAACGTGATTCGATTAGCCCCAGCACCGTTTTATTGTTCTTACGAGGATATGTATCGTTTTGGTCAAATTTTAAAGGAAGGTATTCTTTCTAAGTAATTATAGTATGATAAGCCAAGCATTTTACGGAATTTAACCCCTTTCCAAAGACATGAAATCATTACGGTTAATACTTACCAACGCTAATTATTTTGGACCCTCTTGGGTGTTCGCAAGTTTGAACATTCTTTTTGGAACATGGGCCATTTACATTCCTCAGGTAAAGGACGGTTTGGCCATTGATAATTCTCAACTTGGTTTTGCCATTTTCTTTTTATCGTTAGGGGTTTTTACCGTCTTCCCTTTTGCTTCTTCGTTGGTAAATAAATTGGGAGTCGGAAAAGCTACATTTTACGGTGTTTTATTAAGTTGTGCGGCTGCCATGTTGCCATTATTGGCGCCTAGTTATTACACCTTAATGGCTGCACTTTTTGTATTTGGAGCTTCTAACGGGTTTACGGATATTTCTATGAATACCTTGGTAACGGAGGTTGAAAAAAAGGATAAGGTAAAGTTTATGTCGGCCTCCCATGGTTTTTTTAGTTTGGGCGGTGTGCTCGCCGGAATCGGTAGTTTTTTGATAGGTCCATTAAGTAACCCCGTTCTACACATGGGCTTAGCGGTTGCTTTGGTACTGATAGTCAATTTTATATTTTATAGGCGATATGTTGATGTTACGGCTGCCAAGGAAGAAACCGAAGGCTTTAGTCTAAAGTTGTTCAAACCATTGTTTTTGCTGGGATTAATATCATTTATTGCCATGGGTAGTGAAGGGGCTATCGTAGATTGGAGCGGCCTCTATTTAAAAGAAGTGAGTATTGCACCCGAAGCACTATGGGGCGCTGGGTTTTTAGGTTTTCAGATTACGATGACCTTAGGTCGGTTTCTGGGCGATGGGGTGAGCGAGAAACTAGGGTCGGTAAAGATGATTGCGCTAGGAACAATCTTGGCTTTGACCGGGTATGGATTGGTACTAACGGAAAATACCTATTTGGCCATTGCCGGATTTGCCCTTGGAGGCTTAGGTTTTTCTGTAATGATACCCGAAGTTTTTAGAATAGGAGGTAATGTAAAAGGAGTAGATTCTTCACAAGGTATCGCTTTTATTGCCGGAACTGGGTATGCAGGATTTTTATGTGCACCTCCTATTTTAGGTTTTTTAGCAGAAACATCATCTTTAAAGACTAGCTTCATTGTACTTTTTTTCTGCGCGGTATTTATTTTGGCAATAACGTTCGTATTGAAGAAAAAAGGAACAAGACCAAATTAATAGGCTATTGAAAATAGTAACTTAAGTTATTTCTAACTATTTGGTTTAAATCAACTTGACTACCCACCTGTATTTTACTCCACCTTTACCCCAGTAAAAAAAAGTTTAAAATCCTCATCGGCTCGTTTGTGCATAGTAGCTATATTCAATCCGTTAAAATTTTGGTAGTCCTCCCAGCTAGTAACCATATTCGGTTCCTCTTGATTTCCCTTTCTAAAGGCCCATTCCTTGATGATAAAATCATCCCCGAAATAAAAATCGTATGCGTCACCAGGCGTATAGCCTCCTTCACTGCCGTAAATGATCGTTAGTTTTTGCATGGGCTCATGAGACGTTGGTGATTTTGCCATGGCTTGGTGTTCATACCTATATCCGTTTGTATCCCAAACTAATTGATAGGGTGCCAGTAGCCAAAATTTATCATTGATGAATCCGGCATCTGTTTTGGCAAGTACCGTATCTATTGCTTTTCTATTGTAGGCAAGGGTATCTTCCCGTGTCATAAAAACAACATCATTGGTTTTCGGTGCCCAGGACCATGTGCGTTCAAAATGGGAGGCGCCGCGATCTACGTTAAAGGTGAAGGTAATCTTGTTCACTTTTGTCCAGTTGGCAAAGCCATTCGCTTGGGCTACCTGTTCTGGAATACTCATTTGTTTTTCTGGTATCTCAACTTTTTCTACGACTGTTTTTTGTTCCTCTTTACAACCAAAAAATACGCTAACTATAACCATACTAATAACTAAAATCTGTTTCATATCCATTGTAATTTTACACAAAGATATAGATTGCTGATTCTTTGACCTATTTTTACCTAAGTCTAAAACAATCTGATAGTGACCTTCCTAAGAAAACTGTGTCTTATAATCATAAGTAACCAATTCAAAATTAAATTGGACTCTGATGACCCGTATAAAGACATTTCCGATGAGGAGCTTGTCAAAAAAATTGTAGAGAAAAAAGATTCTACTATGTTTGGATTGCTGTATGATCGGTATTCTAAAATGGTGTATAACAAGTGTTATGGTTTTGCAAAATCACAAAAGGAGGCAGAAGATTTGACACAGGACGTTTTCTTGATGCTCTTTGTGAAATTAGGCTCGTTTAAAGGAACATCTAAGTTTTCTACTTGGTTGTATTCGTTTACTTATAATTTTTGTGTTAATTATGTAAACAGGGATAAAGGGAGAAAAATAAGTGACAAAGCCAATAGTATTGAGGATACGGAGTACAAACTTTCAGTTGAAGTAACGGATGAGAGTTTGTTGGACTTACAGGTAGAAAAATTAAAAAAGGCTTTAGAACTCATTGAACCCGAAGAAAAGACTTTGTTGTTGTTAAAATACCAAGATGGAGTTTCGATAAAGGAGCTGGAAACGCTCATGGAAATAGGCAGTAGTGCCGTAAAAATGAGATTAAAACGTGCGAAAGCTAGAGTAATAGAAATCTATAATTCATTACCCTAAATGTTAGAACAAAATAAAAATCCATTTAAGGGAATACAGGGAGATCTTAAGGATGTTCCTCCCGAGTTAAGAAAAAAAGTAATGACCGATGTCGCTATGGCAAAGCTCATTATGGAAATGGCTACCTTGTTTACAGGTAACTATTCCTCGGTAATAGAAGGAATGCTTAAAACAAGCGAAAAGAACAAAGAATAATCAACGCTTACCAATTAAAGTAAAGTTATGGAAACAGTAGAAAAATGGAAACTGCTCATATTTGAGACCCTAGGCTCCATATTAAAAGATATCGCGTCTGCACTACCTGGAATATTTGGCGCTTTTGTAGTGCTCATTTTTGGATGGATTACTATTAAGATAGTTTCGTTTGTGGTCAAAAAAATATTGAAGGTCGCTAAGGTTGCAGTCCTATCCGATAAAATTAACGACGCTCGATTATTTGGGGATTCGGATATAGAGATAGATATTGCTAAAGTATTATTGAGTTTCATTAAAGGTGTACTGTGGCTGGTATTTATTATTGTAGCTGCGGATGTAATGAACTTGAAGATAATATCTACTGAAATAGCAAACTTACTACGCTACCTTCCTGTTTTGCTTACGGCTCTCATCATTTTTATGATTGGTCTTTACTTAGCGAAAACTATTAAGAAGACTGTCACAACCGTTTTTGAATCTATGGATTTGGGCGGTGGTAAGGTTTTAGGAAACGTGCTATTTTATATGATTATTATTTTTGTAAGCATTACCGCTTTAAACCAAGCAGGAATAGATACTGAAATCATTACCAGTAATTTTACAATTATTCTTGGGGCATTTCTTTTTGCCGCTGCTCTGGCTTTGGGCCTAGGTTCTCGAGAGGTGGTAGGGGATTTGTTACGTACCTTCTATACTAGAAAAATATACGAAGTGGGCGATAAGGTAAAATTCGATAAAATAGAAGGTAGGGTAGAGGCAATAGATAATATATCCGTGATTATTAAAACAAAATCAGGTAAGGTAGTTGTTCCGATAAAGAAAATTGTAGATAATACTGTTGAGGTAGAAGACTAACGCGTATATTCTTTAGATACAAAACAAAGGTGAGATACCTTTGTTTTTTGTTTTTATATAATTCCTAGCTAGGTTATTAAGTTGATTTTATATGTTATAAGTTTCCCGATAAATTCCTTAATTTTGACATGTTGTAAAATATAAAAATATGAGTGCGAAAAAAGGAAAGATACAAGAGACTATCGATGAAAAAATGTTGGCGGAACGAAAGGTATTCCTTTGGGGAATGGTAGATGATGACTCTGCGAAACATGTTATAGATAGATTGTTGTATTTGGATATGCAGAACAATAAAGAGATTCAACTATATATTAATAGCCCTGGAGGTTATGTCACCTCAGGTTTCGCCATGTACGATACCATTAAATCGCTAAAAAGCCCTGTTTCTACCATTTGTACAGGTTTGGCAGCGTCTATGGGTTCCATTCTATTGTCCGTAGGAAAAAAAGGAAGACGTTTTATACAGCCTCATGCCCAAGTAATGATTCACCAACCTAGTGGAGGTGCCAGGGGGCAGGCTTCGAATATAGAAATACAAGCAAGGGAAATTATCAAGACCAAGGAATTAAGTGCCCAGATTTTAGCCGATAATTGTGGTCAGAAATTCGAGAAGGTCTTAAAGGATTTCGATAGGGACTTCTGGATGAATGCAGAAGAATCGATTGCTTACGGTATTGTTGACGGAATACTAGAATAACTTCTGCTTTATAGTAAACACAAAAAATCCTTTGAATTTCAAAGGATTTTTTTGTGTTTTAAAACCTATTGGTTAATTGTTAGAAATACCTAGGTGATTTAATAGCTCCACCTCTTTTTCTACTTGGCTCAAAAATTAGTATAATTTCGTGTGTTCCACCAGTATATGGTAGGATTGTAGATGTAGGTAAATCATAAGCGTAACCCAACCGGAAATCTCTGGACACTTGATAATCCATCAATGCTCCAAAATTAGAAGCGTCGTTTACCCTATATGATGCACCTATCCAGAACTTTTCATTAAATAAAAAACTTGCGGTAAAATCATACGTTGCTGGTGCTCCGTTCGTTATTTTGGCAATAACCGTAGGTCTAAACTTAGCAGTACGTGAAATATCCACAACAAAACCAGCTATACCATAATAACTATTCCGTTCTAAAGCCTCAAATTCACCATCGTTTAAATCGGTATTTAGTATTCTTGGCGAGGATGCACCAAAATACCAACGATCGGAGCCTACATATATCCCGGCGCCAAAATTTGGGGTCCAACTGTTAAAGTTAGAATTGAAGAATGGATCATTGGCATCGGGGTTTTCAAGATTATAATTCGTAAACCCTCCTTTTAATCCAAAGGACATATTTATCTCGCCCGTTAAGGGAACAGTATACGAAAAATCTCCGTAGACATAATTAGTGCTTTCAAAACCCAATCTATCATTAATATAGGATATTCCTAAACCTATACGTTCGTTACGCAATGGGGAGTGTACCGAGAAAGTATTGGTCCTGGGATTTCCTTCCAATCCGGCCCATTGATTTCTATGTAATAAGGTAGCATTCAGGGTTTCCCTACTGCCTGCGTACGCTGGATTTATAGAAATGGCGTTGTACATATACTGTGTGAACTGAGGTAACTGCTGTGCAGTTAGCATTACTCCGAATAACATAGTCAACATAACTAGGGTTTTCCGAGGTTTATTCACTTTTATGGGATTCTTTCTGTTCATTGATAATACAATAACGTAAGTAGGTTAATTTTGGTGTAAAATTATGTGAAGATTTTTTTTCTACACTATTTTACCGCTTAACACCGGTAGATATTCGTTTGTGTGTATTTACTTCGATTAACGGCCTCTTTTTATAGATTTTTATATTTAAAATATTGAATTTTAATAGTTTA
>CAYGUY010000087.1:0-15434 GCA_964353165.1 uncultured Maribacter sp. | reverse complement strand
TTTACTACCTATGGTAAACCCATTTCGATTTCCAAATCAATAGAGGTGTCATCTCTTTCTACAAAGCTGTAGGTCTTGAAAAATTGATTTCTTCGAGTTTTGAACTAACTGTTAAAAACACTAATTGTATACTTACAAATTGGGTTTAAACCATAAACTTTTATATCATATAGTTTTTGATTTCATTTGAGGTTTGACTAGAACAGAAATGTATATAGCAGGGTAGTGGAGACTCTATTTGCCATGTTCGTCAACGGTCTCTTTATCTTACAACTGTACATGTTCTAGTCAGTTAATTTGACTAAGAAACAAAAAGAGAACTAAAAGGGTCTTTGGAGTTATAACTCCTTTGTATGTATCAGTCCTCTTGTCTTTTTTAGGTTGCTTTAAGACCATTTGGAATACCAGGATTTAACTCCTATTAAAGGCAATAGTCATTGCAACATTTTATAAATTATGACTATGTAATTAGTGACAACTTTTAAAAATATGAAGACTTAATAGGGCGTGATGTATCAAAATAGATCAGGGATGCCCATTTATATAAAAGAGGTCAGTTACTTTTTTTGTTTTGAAGATTCGCGTCATTACTCTGTTAATTTAGCTGTATTTATGTATGTTCAAGCATTATTTTAGAAGTCTTTTTTTTATTTCTGGCTAATTCTGGATTTTCATGGAAATCTCTTCTGATGTCAATTAAACTATCGAATATTTCGTTTGTATCTTGTTCAATTCTTTGATGGATGGATTTCTCTTGTCTGGATTAGGGATACCGATACTTTGTTCTAGTAAAGAAACTGTGCATGCCTGTAATGATAGTAACCGGTAGCCTCCATAACGACCAGTTAAACTTTAGTTAATCCATTAAGGAGCTCATTAAACACGTATACATCCTTCTTGTATTGGGTATGACCGATACCTAAATTTGATAAGAAGTAGGGTGGGAATACGAAATGATAGCAAAGGTAGGAAACTAATAGAGAGGAGGATTAAAACTTGCTTTTAGGGTCTTTTTGAATAGTATCCCGACAGACCTCGTTTTAGCTTTATAACCTTATACAAAACCGATTTTGTAACACTGTATTGTGAAGAAAAAAGCCTCTTAAATAGGCTTACAATGTTCTGTTTTTTACTCATCGGTGGCTTGTACCACAGTTTTCATAAGGGTAAGGAGTTTTTTCTTTTTCTCTCCTTATACAACCCAATTATTAGTCCTAATAAACCAATTGTAAAACACGTAACTAGCCAAAATCCAATATTGTATTTCTCAACAGATAGTCTGTAAATAAATGTAAAACCAAATAAAATAAGTCCTATTCGTTGCCAAAGAATATCTTTTTCTAATCTTATACTTTTATTAATTTTCACCTCTAGATTAAATAAAATTTTGATTTCGCTCCATTCCCAAATAATAAGTATCAAATTAGCAAGTAGCATTAGTCCTGTAATAACAGGCGTATAAGCAAAATAATATGACAATGTAGACGATTTGTAGACGATTTTAAAATATGTAGACGATTTGTAGACATATTAAAACAATTCAAACCAATTCATATGATGAACATAAATTAAAAAAGCCTTGCAAATCATAAGATTTGCAAGGCTTTGATCTCGAATGGTATCCGATTAAGTGACCTGGCCGGGGCTCGAACCCGGGACCCTCTCCTTAAAAGGGAGATGCTCTACCAACTGAGCTACCAGGTCAAAATTTCAACGCAACCATGTCTTGAATGCGGGTGCAAATATAAGTTGATATCTTTACTTACCAAACGCTTTTTAAGATAAATTTATTTTTTTTTGAATTCCACATTATTTAGCTGAATTTTACACAAAACAAGCATGTGAAGATCGTATTCGTAGGTTATATGGGTAGTGGTAAAACTACTGTAGGCAAGTTGGTAGCTAAACACTTGAAAATTAATTTTTTAGATTTAGATGCCTATATAGAAAAAGGAGAAGGAAAAACAATAGCTGAGCTATTCTCAGAAAAAGGAGAGCTTTATTTTAGGAAAAAAGAATTCTTTTATTTAAAAGAAATTTTAAGTTCCAATACCTCTTTTTTGCTTTCTACGGGCGGAGGTACTCCTTGTTATGGCAATAATATGGACGCTATTACAACGGCAACACGCAATACCGTATATTTGAAACTATCCTTGCCGACATTAGTGAAAAGATTATCAAGGGAAAAAGCCCATCGACCTTTGATTGCTAATATATCAGATGAAGACCTTATCGAATTTATTGGGAAACACCTGTTTGAAAGAAGTTTCTATTACAATCAAGCTTCGACAACAATTTCTTGCGATGGTAAATCTGCAGAGGAATTGGCCCTGGAAATAAAAAAGCGTTTAGTTTAAAAACACCCGATCATTTTTAGCTTCAAAAAACACGTTTACATGCTCCTGTAAAGAGGTGGATAGGGATATCCCTTTATAATCTGCCTTTACCGGATACTTTTTATGGTTTCTATTCACCAGCACAGCGGTTTTAAGCTGTAACAATGGCGTCTTTAAAAAATGTTGAACGCCATATATTAGGGTAGTTCCAGAGTTGAGTACGTCATCAACCAGCACCACGGATTTGTTTTTATAAGCTTCCTCTGGAATGGAGGTGCTAACCCCGCTTTTAAGAGGATTATCTTTATCCATAATAACTTTGCAGAGCGTAATTTCCGCGTCTGTTATTTTTCGTAGTACTGTAATTATTTTTTTTGCGAAATTTATACCTCCTCCTTCGATACCGGCAATAATTATTTGCTCCGTAAGTACGTTCGCCTCATAAATTTGGTAGGCGATCCGCTTTATTTTAAACTGAATTTGCTCATGTGAAAGTATTAATTGTTCCATACATCTACTACGTTAAAATTTAAATATAAGGATGTTTAGCTATATATCTTGGTCAGATTCTGTTTTCTTTCCTTCGGAAGATTCGGCAGGTTCGTCCAAATAGTCTTCTATCTCCCTTCTATCTTTTTTCGTTGGTCTACCAGCACCTTTTTTCCTGTAATACTCCTTAGAGTATTGTAACAGCTCGTTGTGTTCAAAAGCTTCTTTTGGAGTCGTGTCTTTGCGATACATATCCACAAGTTTCGCGCCAACTCGGCTCTGGGGTACATCCAATACGGTGAATTGATAGTTAATTTGATTTTTGCGAACAATTATGTTATCCATTGGAAAAACTTCTCGACCAGGTTTGGCAATTTGCTCGTTTATTTTAACATGGCCTTTTTTGCAAGCGTTGGTCGCTATATTTCGAGTTTTAAAATATCTGGTGCTCCATAAGTATTTATCTATCCGCATTCCAAACTAAATTCTTTGTTAAGGTTCTAAGCAAAAATAAGGGAAAATTGTATCTTGCGCGCTTAATTATTGGGATGATGAAGTTAAAAACTATCTATTGGGTTGTGTGCTTATCGGCGATTTTATGGTCTTGCCGAAGTGACGATGACGGAGGGCTGCCAGAAGTTATAGAAGTGCCCCCTCGCGAGTTGGATGAAGTAGCCATTGAAGACGATGCAGAAATTATCGCCTTTTTAAAGAGTCACTTTTATAATTACGAGGAATTTCAAAATCCAACTGCAGATTTTGATTATAGAATCCGGTTCGATACCATAGCGGGTGCTAATGCAGATAAAGTTTCTATTTTTGATAGTGGAAATTTGGCAGGTGTTGAATTTGGTTCTGAAACAGTTACGGTAAGTTCCAGTGAGTTCCAAAGAACGGATGGCAAAGAAGAGGACCATAAATTGTACTATCTAATAGCTAGGCAAGGTACGTCCGATACTTTACCCACTATTGGCGATAATTACATTCTAAGGTATGAGGGGTCCTTGCTAGACGGTACTGTTTTTGACTCTTCGATAAGTCAGCCTGTGCAGTTTAACCTTTCTCAAGTAGTAAGAGGATTTGGGAATGGGATGCGATTTTTTAAAAGTGGAACAGAAGCTATAGAAAACGGAGACGGAACCTTCACCTACGACGGATACGGAATTGGAGCAATTTTTATGCCTTCGGGACTTGGGTATTTTAGTTTGCCAACAAGCAATTTAATTCCACAATATGCCCCTTTGGTATTTAAAGTGGACTCCTATTTTTTCCAAAAAGATACAGATACGGATGGTGATGGAATTCCTTCTTATCTTGAAGACTTGAACGGTAACGGGAATTTAAACGATGACAACACCGATGTTGAAGATGAGATAAGCTTTCTCTTGCCCAATTATAGGGATGCTGATGATGATAATGATGGTATACTTACCATAGACGAAATTAATTTAAAAGAAGACGGTAGTTTTGACTCCTTTAGGTTTACGGATGATGATGATATTCCGGATCATTTGGATATCGATTCATAACAACTTATCAGAACATAAAAAGTCCTTTACATTTAATTGTGTAAAGGACTTTTTTGTTTTCTGTTACAACTATTGAATAAAACTATAGTTTTAGCGATAAGCTCAAAATAATTTGATCGGGCCTCGTATCCACTCTATCTCCATTTAGGGTGACTATATTACTGTTGATGAAATTAAGTTCATTTTCGCTTAGTCCTCTTTCATACCGCACATCAACTCCAAATTTTCCAAAACTTACGCCAGCACCTAAATTTACACCAACGGTAAAATCGTTCTCAATATTATCAATGCTTACACCATCAAATTTACTGTTTAAAATATATTCGAAAGCCGGACCGGCAAATACATGTAATGGCCCTATCACTTTTATACCTGCTAAAACTGGCACATCCAATTTATTTAGTTTTAGGTCTCCTTCGTTATAACCTGATGTTGTGCTGGTATACACTAACTCTGGCCTTAGGTATATTTTATTGCCAAGTTTGCCAAAAACGCCTAAATGATAGCCTACATTTCTGTTCGGTGACTGTATTACGTTTTCAGCGGAATTGAAGAAGTCCCCATTTCCGGCATAGTTAACCCCGCCTTTAATACCAAATCCAGAACCAGTCTGCGCTAAACCAAAAAAACCGGACAATACTACTGCCGTAACTAAAACTATTTTTCTCATAATTATTTTGTTTTGATGAATGAAATGGTAATCAATAACAATACCAAACATCCCGTTTCTCGTTATACCATCAAAACGCAAAGCCTTACCCTTTATTGTTTTAGGCACTTATGCCAGAAGGGTAGTCTATTTTTTTGATAGCAAGGTTTCTATGCTAACGCATTTAGATATTTACTTTTTATTAAGTTTTGTGGACTTTGAGTTCATTATCTTTGTAGCCTTATTCAAAAGATTTTGAAATTCACCTTACACAAGAGCGATCCACTTAGTAAAGCTAGGGCAGGAACTATTGAAACCGACCATGGGACCATAGAAACGCCAATTTTTATGCCCGTTGGCACTGTTGCCTCCGTAAAGGGGGTACACCAAAAAGAATTACGAGAAGAAATTAATCCCGATATTATTTTAGGCAATACCTATCATTTGTTCTTAAGGCCTAAGACTAATATATTAACACAGGCTGGCGGTCTTCATAAGTTTATGGGGTGGGATAGAAATATATTAACGGACAGTGGGGGCTATCAAGTTTATTCCCTCTCTGCAAATAGAAAAATAAAGGAAGAAGGTGTAAAGTTTAAGTCGCATATAGATGGCTCAACACATATGTTTACTCCTGAAAACGTTATGGAAATTCAACGAGTCATCGGAGCCGATATAATCATGGCTTTTGATGAATGCACGCCCTATCCTTGCGACTATAATTATGCAAAACGTTCCATGCACATGACCCATAGGTGGTTGGATAGGTGTATAAACCATTTGGAAAAAACACCGTTCGAATACGAATACGAACAAACTTTTTTCCCTATAGTACAAGGTTCTACCTACAAAGATTTAAGAAGGCAGTCAGCAGAATATATTGCGAATGCAGGGGCAGAAGGTAACGCAATCGGAGGTCTTTCGGTAGGGGAACCAGCGGAGGAACTCTATGCCATGACCGAAATCGTATGCGAAATATTACCGGAGGATAAACCTAGATATTTAATGGGGGTAGGAACGCCGATAAATATTTTGGAAAATATTGCTTTGGGCGTAGATATGTTCGATTGTGTGATGCCCACTAGGAATGCAAGAAACGGAATGTTGTTTACCGCTCACGGTACAATCAATATAAAAAATAAAAAATGGGAAGATGATTTTTCCCCATTGGACGAGATGGGTACTACTTTTGTAGATAAGGAATATTCTAAAGCGTATTTACGCCACTTGTTTGCAGCGAACGAATATCTTGGAAAACAGATTGCGACTATTCATAATTTAGGATTTTACCTTTGGTTGGTAAGGAAGGCAAGGGAGCGTATCTTAGCTGGTGATTTTAGGGAATGGAAAGACCGTATGGTAAAACAAATGGATAAAAGGCTATAATGCTTTCGATAATAGACAAATACATTTTAAAGCGCTATTTGGCTACATTTATACTAATGTTGCTGCTGTTTATTCCCATAGGCATTATGGTGAACTTGGCAGAGCAAATCGGTAAAATGATAGATAATGAGGCTCCGGTAAACGAAATTTTGGTGTATTACCTAAACTTCACTATTTACATTGGTAACCTACTGTTTCCCATATTTCTTTTTCTTTCCGTTATATTTTTTACCTCCAAGCTCGCTAACAATACTGAGATTGTAGCAATTTTAAGTTCAGGAGTATCTTATAATAGATTTTTACGACCCTACTTAATCGGTGCATCTATAATTGCAGTACTTATGTTTATAATGACTATGTTCATTGTTCCAAATGCCAGTCTTGGCTTTAACGAATTCAAGTATAAATACCTTAAAAAAGGTAAAACTGATCGTGTTACGAGCAATATATTTAATCAGTTGAACGAAAGGGATTTTATATATGTGAGTAGTTTTGATCCTGCCAGACAACTAGGGAATAATTTCACATATGAGCGTTTTGATGAAAATAACGAGTTGAAATTTAAAATTTCGGCAGCAAATATTAGATGGGTAGATAAGGATAGTACGTATAGGTTAACATCATTTAGTAAAAGAACAATTATAGGGGATACTGCATTAATTGAGACCAAAAGACGGCTAGATACCCTGTTTCCATTTAAAATTAATGACCTTACCCAAGTATCGTACGTTGCAGAAACAAAAAATCTATACGAACTGGACGATTTCATAGAAAATCAAAAAAGAAAAGGAGCATCCAATATTAATACCTATGTGCTTGTCAAGTACAAAAGATGGGCCCTTCCGCTAACAGCTTTTATCCTCACCCTAATCGCAGTTGCTGTTTCTTCTGTAAAAAGACGTGGTGGCATGGGTGTTAACCTCGCATTTGGAATTTTAGTAGCTTTTATTTTTGTATTTTTTGATAAGGTTTTTGGTACGCTTGCAGAACAATCAGGATTTTCTCCTCTGTTAGCGGTTATTATACCTAATGTTCTATTTGGTGCCTTGGCGCTTTATTTGTTGCAAAATGCAAAAAGATAGATTAAGTAATCTCCTGCATCTTCATTTTATTGTATTTATTTATGGTTTTACGGCCATTTTGGGTAAGCTCATTTCTATAGATTCCTTATCATTGGTATGGTACCGTATGGGTACGGCTTCCCTATTTATTCTAGCCTATATTTGGTATTCTAAACTTAAATTACGCGTTCCCTTAAAGACCTTAATGTGGTTAACGTTTGCGGGGATTATAGTTGCCTTACATTGGGTTACTTTTTTTTTGGCCATAAAAGTGTCCACCGTTTCGGTGGCCCTGGCCATGATGTCCACCGGAGCATTTTTTACAGCATTAATAGAGCCCATAATTTATAGGCGTAGGGTAATCGGTTACGAGTTGCTCTTTGGGGTAATGGTTATGGTAGGATTATATTTGATTTTTAGGGTGGAGTCCACCTATTCCTACGGTATTGTTATTGCGTTAATTTCTGCATTTCTAGTTTCTATTTTTTCAATCATTAATTCCAAGCTTGTAAAGGAAAATAGACCTTCGATTATTTCGTTTTATGAATTAGCAATTGGTTCTTTGTTTTTATCACTACTGTTAGTCTTACAGGGAAGCTTTACACCAGAGTTTTTTGTATTGAAAGTTTCTGATTGGTGGTATCTTTTAATCTTATCATTAATATGTACCTGTTATGCCTTCATAGCATCGGTGAAAATTATGCGAGTCCTAACGGCATATACGGTGATGTTAACCAATAACTTAGAACCCGTTTATGGAATAGTTCTGGCATGGTTGTTCTTTGGTTCCGAAGAGCAAATGAACCCACTCTTTTATGTTGGTGCGCTAATTATCTTAGGTACAGTCATTGCAAACGGCATTCTAAAACATAGGACCAGTAAAAAACAGCCTTGACATAAAGAATAGCTATTAAAGTTTTATCTTTGATCTACAACTAACTAAATCTTTTTTTGAATTATGGAGTATTTGGATTTTGAACTTCCCATTAAAGAACTGGAAGAGCAATTGGACAAGTGTATGATTATTGGGGAGGAGAGTGATGTTGATGTTACCGAAACATGCAAACAAATAGAGAAAAAATTAACCGAAACCAGAAAGGATATCTATAAGAATCTTACGGCGTGGCAACGTGTCCAGCTTTCAAGACATCCTAATAGGCCATATACACTGGACTATATCAAAGCAATTTGCGGAGATACTTTTTTGGAATTACATGGAGATCGTACCGTTAAGGACGATAAAGCCATGATCGGTGGTCTAGGAAAGATAGGTAATCAGTCGTTTATGTTCATTGGTCAACAGAAGGGATATAACACAAAGACCAGACAATATAGAAACTTTGGTATGGCAAATCCGGAGGGCTATCGAAAGGCGCTACGGTTAATGAAATCTGCTGAGAAATTTAATATTCCTGTAGTTACGTTGATAGATACTCCTGGAGCTTACCCAGGAATTGAGGCGGAGGAACGTGGACAAGGTGAAGCTATTGCCCGTAACATCTTAGAAATGACAAGGCTTAAAGTACCCATAATAGTCGCGATTATAGGAGAAGGCGCATCTGGAGGAGCACTAGGTATTGGCGTAGGGGATAAAGTACTTATGTTGGAGAATACTTGGTATTCTGTAATCTCACCAGAATCCTGCTCGTCTATCTTATGGAGGAGCTGGGAATATAAGGAAATTGCCGCTTCTGCCTTAAAGCTGACGGCAACTGATATGAAGAAACTAAAGTTGATAGATGAAATAGTAAGGGAGCCTGCCGGTGGTGCCCATGCGAACCGGGACAAAACCTTTGATATTTTAAAGAATAAAATAGTTGCCCATTATGAGGAACTTCAAAAGTTATCACCAAAGGAATTGGTAAAACAACGCATGAAAAAGTATGAGGAAATGGGTGTTTTTAATGGTTGATATCCCATTTTAGTAACCTCAGGAAAATCCGGAGTTTTATATCTCCGGATTTTTTTTGTTATCAACATAAAATTGTAACTTATTAACAGGCAATTGTTAGTGAACTGTGGACATCCTAAATAGGTATTCCCATGTTATCTAAATGTTAATTGTATATTTTCGTATCCATGGAGAACACAAAACCCTTAATTGGTCGTAAGATCGATAAATCTACTATAATCAGCCTGGAAAGAGGTAAAATACCACCTCAAGCGGTTGATTTAGAGGAGGTTGTGATTGGCGCAATGATGATTGACAAGAAGGGAGTCGATGAGGTAATTGATATTTTGCATCCAGATGTGTTTTATAAGGATGCACATCGATTCATTTACGAGGCGATTTTTATTTTGTTCGAAGAATCGCAGCCAGTGGATTTATTAACCGTTTCCTCCCAATTAAAGAAAGCGGGTAAATTAGAGGTTGTTGGTGGCGATTTTTACTTGATTAAACTGACACAAAAAGTAGCTTCCTCTGCGCACATCGAATTTCATGCACGTATCATTCTCCAAAAATATATTCAACGTAGTCTTATAAAAATATCTAACGAAATTATAGAAGATGCCTACGATGAAAGTACGGACGTTTTTGATCTTTTGGACAATGCTGAATCTAAGTTGTACGATGTTACCCAAGGTAACTTAAAACGTTCTGCGGAAACTGCCCAGAACTTGGTTATTCAAGCCAAGAAAAGAATAGAGGAAATTGCTAATAAGGAAGGATTAAGCGGTGTTCCGTCGGGTTTTGATAAAGTAGATAAACTTACTTCTGGTTGGCAGCCAAGTGATTTAATAATTATAGCTGCCCGTCCGGGTATGGGTAAAACGGCTCTTACCTTGTCCATGGCCAAGAATATGGCGGTCAACCATAATATCCCGGTGGCTTTTTTCTCCTGTGAGATGTCATCCGTACAGTTAATAACCCGTCTTATTTCCTCTGAAACGGGACTTTCTTCGGAAAAACTTCGTACAGGTAAGTTAGAAAAACACGAATGGGAACAATTGAATGTAAAGGTAAAAGCGCTGGAGAAGGCCCCTTTGTTCATTGATGATACACCATCGCTCTCCATCTTTGATTTGAGGGCAAAAGCAAGACGTTTAGCTTCTCAGCATGGGATAAAAATGATTGTCATTGATTATTTGCAATTGATGACCGCAGGAGGTTCTCAAAAGGGAGGAAACAGGGAACAGGAAATATCAACAATTTCGCGTAACCTAAAGGCCTTGGCAAAGGAACTGAATGTTCCTGTAATCGCCCTATCCCAGCTTTCAAGGGCTGTGGAGACACGTGGAGGCAGTAAACGCCCATTACTATCTGATCTTAGGGAATCTGGTGCAATTGAACAAGATGCAGATATTGTGGCTTTCATCTACAGACCCGAATATTATAAAATTGATGAATGGGACGATGAAGAGCGCAGTCCAACACAGGGACAAGGAGAATTAATAGTAGCTAAGCATAGGAACGGTGGCTTGGACAATATACGATTGAAGTTTATCGGTAATCTTGGTAAGTTCGATAACCTTGATGATTTTGATTCCCCTTTCGAGTTTCAGTCCAAGATGAACGAAAACGAGGAAAATCCGTTTATTACAAAAAATTTACCAAGTGCCGATGAGGCTTTTGGCAGTACCTTGAACCAAGGTTTAGATCCTGAGGATGATAATGAAGTTCCTTTTTAGCGGCAGATTATAATAGTATAAAGACAGAGGACAATCCAAATAGGTGTTATCGTTTTGATGCTAGTTAAATCATAAACCTATTGCAACTACCTTGAGTTATGGTTTTTTGCAAATTCTTTAACTCTTATCAAACAGCTACACCTCTCTTTTTCGTTTATCTTTGATAGGACGTCACAACATACATTTCATGCGAAACAGTCTTTTTTCTTTTCTCTGTGTTCTCTTTTCCAGTCATATTTTTGCTTCATCTATTCTAGTACCTATGGATGCAGATTCCCAAAAGAATCATTTAAAGGCATATGGTATTACCTATTGGGTGTTGGCTAAGCAACAGAAGGTACAATGGCTTTTAAATTATAGAGGGGGTTCTTTTTTATTGCCCGATGGCGAAAGTATCAGAAAGGAATGTCAAATACGAGGGGTCTCTTTTGAAATCCTATCCGACGGTCAGGCGAATGCTATTTTGGATGAAATAAGCAGTCCGTCCAAAAATCAAGATGCCGTTATACTGGAAAAAGCACCCAAGATTGCCGTGTATTCCCCAAAAGGGAATCAGCCTTGGGATGATGCCGTTACCATGGTGCTTACCTATGCGGAAATTCCCTACGTTACCATTTACGACGAAGAGGTGTTAGGCGATAAGTTAGCGTTGTATGACTGGTTGCACTTACATCACGAAGACTTTACAGGCCAGTATGGTAAGTTTTATGGAGCCTACAGAGCCGCTCCTTGGTATCTAGATGGGAAGAAAGCCTCTGAAAAGTTAGCGAAAAAGCTGGGCTACGATAAAGTTTCCGAACAAAAAGGCGAAGTTGCCTTAAAAATTAGAAATTATGTTATCGGGGGTGGATTTATGTTTGCTATGTGCTCTGCTACCGATAGTTTTGATATTGCACTTGCTGCAGATGGTGTGGATATTTGTGAACCTATGTTTGATGGGGATGCTTCAGAACCTAATTATCAAGCCAGTTTAGATTTCAATAAAACCTTTGCATTTACAAATTTCACATTGGAAAGGAGTCCACTAAAATATGAGTTTTCTTCAATAGACATGACTACACAACGGGGCAACTTTCCTAAAGAGTCGGACTATTTTTCCTTGATGGATTTTTCTGCCAAATGGGACCCTGTACCTACCATGCTGTGTCAAAATCATACCGCCTTGGTAAAAGGTTTTATGGGGCAGACCACTGCCTTTAATCGCGATCAGATAAAACCAACGGTTTTGGTTTTAGGCGAAAACAAGCTTAATGAGGAAGCTAGGTACATTCATGGAATAAAAGGCAAAGGCTTCTTTACGTTTTATGGCGGCCATGATCCAGAAGATTATCAGCATAGGGTAGGTGACCCGAAAACTGAATTGGAATTACATCCAACATCTCCTGGTTATCGATTGATACTTAACAACGTACTTTTTCCTGCAGCTAGAAAAAAGAAACAAAAGACCTAGTTACCTTTAGAACCGGTTTGAGAGGTATAGGTACTTTCAAATATTTTGTCTGCGTTGGCCGATTCAAATCCATCCCTTCTTTGTGTTCTGGATAGTTTGGATTTTTCCACATTTTTGAATTCCGGTAGCGGGAGACGTTCAGCAAACTCGACATAGCTTCCCGGAATATCCATTTTTTTTCCATGCTTAAAAGTCGCCTCCATCATTTTAGCTACCGAACTGCTTTGACGCAGAAGTCCATCCGCACTTTGTTTTATAATGCCACCAGAATTGTTCAGCTTTATGCCAATATCCAATAAGAAATCATTGAATGTTTCCATGGTGTTATATCCATCCTTCAGTTCATGTACACTAATGGTATAGTGGTTTAAGTAGTATCGGTTGTAAATTACCCACGCGGCGTATTCGCTATCATTGGCCAAGGCTTTATAATCTTCAATTGTTGGCGGCTGCCATAACGAAGTGTAAAAAAAGGCTCCCACAGCCGCTACATCGTTCAAATCTAACTGGTCTACTGGGTCTGAAGTAACCTGCTTCGTGTATTTGGTAATAAGTGCGCTAGTTTCCTCATGTAAATCGGAAACTCGTAGTTCACTGATAAAAATTCGTGGGTACTCTGGTGAAGGAGGAGCATACCAATACGCATTTAGCTTTTTAGTTTCGAAATAATAATAATCTCGTTTCTCGTATCCATAATACAAAAAAATCTTCTCTAAAGAAGCTATGCCTAAAAATGGGACGCCTAAAGTCCTAAATGCAATATGGTCATTTACTATTTCATCTTCCGACCCTATTATATTCCTTTCCAATAAGGCACTCGATACTTTTTGCACATCTGCTACACTTTCTTTATAAGGTTCAAATAATAAGGTCATTAACCTGTCTAGAGCAGAGTTGTTATTAAAATTCATTACGTGTGTAATTTATGTTTATGGGTGGGACAAAAATAAAACTTTTGACCTTTTGATTGTTTTAAATACGTTAGTACATATAATGGATTACATGTATTTTTTCTAGTTTTATCGCTTTATGCTAGTTGTGAATAAAGCTTTTCTAAAACCATTTCAACACCAAAATTATCATTAGATTCGGTTTGGTGATTTGCTCTTTTCTTTACCATGTCATGCGCATTTTCCATAGCAAAGCTAAAATCGGTGAGTGCTAACATTTCTAGATCGTTGTTGTAATCTCCAAAAACCATAAGTTCGTCCCTCTTCACGTTATGATGGTTCATCAATTTTTGTATGGCAAAGCCTTTATTGGCATTCGTACTGGAAATGTCTACCCAATTACTTCCTGATATTTTTACTTGAAGCTTGTGTTCTAAATGTTTTACATGAGGATAAATAAAGTTTTCTGAACTATTAAAGTGATAAATAGCGACTTTTATTATTTCAGCGCTTACATTCTCTAGTGCTGTAACAACATCAAACTCCGAATAATATTCCTTTAATTTGGCTACAAAAGCATCTGATTTATTAGTCAAATAAGCGGTATTCTTTCCGCAAAGAACGGGATGCATATCCGGGAAATCACGAAGTATTTTTAAAGTTTCGGTAACGTAATTTAAGGGTAGTGGGGTAGTGAGCAGTTCTTTATCCTGTTGTTTTACATACCCTCCATTTTCGGCAACTACGATAATTTGATTTTTAATGGGTGCAAGTTTGTCAACTATACTGTTATATTGTCTCCCACTGGCAGCAACGAATAGGATATCCTTGGATTGTAATGCATTAAATATGGTAAAGAAGCGCTCGCTAACTTCATGGTTGGAGTTCAGCAATGTACCATCCATGTCGGTCACAACCATCTTTATTTTGGATAAATCCATTTGATACCTATTTTTAGTGGTCAAAGGTATTTCAATAGGAAGGATTCTCCATGAAAATGTTCAATGTTTTACCTTTATAGTTTATACTAGTGTTTATGAAATGGTTTCAATATGGTTTTAGGTTACCCAAATTTTCTCGAGGATTTCACCTGATTACGGATAAGGTACTAAAGGAATGTCTGGAGATTTCAACAATTGAGATTGGGTTATGTCATGTATTTATTAAACATACTTCGGCAAGTTTAACGATAAATGAAAATGCCGACCCAACCGTTCGTACCGATTTTGAAAGTCATATGAATAATATGGTGCCTGAAAATACATCATATTACACACACACTTATGAAGGTGCAGATGATATGCCAGCACATATTAAAACATCCCTAATGGGTACTTCCCTTCATATACCGATAACAAATGGTAAATTAAATTTAGGTATTTGGCAAGGGATTTATCTCTGCGAGCATCGAAATAATGCATCTGGAAGGGATATAGTTATTACCTTAAGTGGTGCTTAATACCAAAATTTAGGTAATTGATTGACTTATGGCGTTCAGGTTGGAATTGTGGCAGAGTTCAGTCGGTTGTAAAAAGGAATGGTTTTTTCCTCTTCGCTAGTGGGAAATGATGTACAGTTAAATGAATTAATTGGCAAGGATGTAAACTGGTAATTTTAAAAATAAAGGATGATAAAGGGAAAGTGGTAAAAGCAAAAAATCCGATTCAATTGAATCGGATTTTTTTAGTGAGATATTGTTGATGAATTTATTTTACCTGATCTACAACTGCTTTAAAAGCATCTGGGTGATTCATAGCTAAATCTGCTAGAACTTTTCTGTTTAGCTCTATATTATTGGATTTAACTTTACCCATAAATTGAGAGTAGGACATTCCATGTAATCTGGCACCCGCATTTATACGGGTAATCCATAAGGCACGAAAAGTTCTCTTTTTATTTCTTCGGTCTCTATAAGCATATAACATTGCTTTTTCAACCGCGTTTTTAGCTACTGTCCAGACGTTTTTACGTCTTCCAAAGTAACCTTTGGCTTGCTTCATTACCTTTTTTCTTC